>CAKPGS010000007.1 GCA_934155165.1 uncultured Clostridia bacterium
TGGAGGATTTACATAGTTTGCAGAGTAGACGTTGGCTGTAGCAATGTTCAGAGCTCTGATAATTAACTCTCCACTTGTTCCCTCTGAGACTTCAAAGGTTATACCCTTTTCTGCCTCAAGCACAAATTTTTCATACCGTTTCATAGTTTATACCTCCTTATGCAATAAATTTCAACGGTTTCTATAAAACATTTTTGTTTTGCAATTTATGTTAACATATTTTGCAACATTTTGCAAGTATCTCTTATTATTAGACGTCCTCTGCTACAATATCTGATATTAGAAATATAATAAAATGACAAATATATTTGTTTTGAAATACCGCGTAAGCGATCAAACGAGCAGTTACACCTGCGAGTGCGATTTGGAGCAATCTTCATTTTTTTAATTTATATATTATTAATGTAAATATATAAATTTAATTTTATATAGACAATATTTTACAACAATTATAATATTTCTTTATACATAATTATAATAAATTTATGAAATGACGAATGCAATTGGAGGGACGACCATTGGTCGTCTTTTATATCTTTTTTATGGCGGTCAATGACCGCCGCTACAATTTTAAAATTTTATAATTTCTTTTAATACGTAATGCCGCCGAGGAATTGAATAAATTTCATTATAATTATGTTTTTATTATATTATAAATTTTTTATTGCGGGTCGTCGAGCATTTCGGAGTTGTTCGAACGTATGTGAGATTACAAATCCGTTATACCTTTAGGTGCGCCGCCCCCCTACAGCGTTCGACGTTAATTTATTTGAATATTTTTAATCTTTTATAAAATCTGAAAAATTCTAAAAATCAATATTTCGAATGTATTGAGCCGAGAAATATTTATTTTTAATTTTTTCAGATTTTAATATTTAAAATTCCAAATAACATGGCGGTCAATGACCGCCGCTACATTATTATTTCTACATTATTTATTCCAGAATTTTCTTCCAAAACAATTTCCTTTGTTTCAACTTCTTTTCCATTTAAAATAAATTTTTCAACACCTGTATTTTTACCATTCGGATTTTTTATTTTTATATTATATACACTGTTTCCATATTTATACTTTATTGAGTATTCTTTCCATCCCTTTGGAATACATGGATTAAAAGTTAATATTTGCTTTTTATTTTCTATATTTCCTTTTATTTTCATTCCTAAAATATATTCTATTCCAGCTTTATACATCCAACTACTTGAACCTGTGTACCAAGTCCAGCCACCTCTGCCTGCTAAATTTCCTGCTCCATATATATCTGCTGCAATTACATATGGTTCTACTTTATATTTTTTTGCTGTTTCTTTTGTTCGTGAATGTTCTATTGGATTTATCATTCTAAAATATTCCGTTGCTTTATCTCCAAAGCCTAACATTGCCTCTGCAATTATTGTCCATATTGCTCCGGTGTGTGTATTGACCTCCATTTTCTCTTACTCCCGGCATATATGCTTTTATATATCCTGGTTCTAATTTGCTTTTATCAAATGGTGGATCTAACAATTTTATTATAGAATTTTCTTTATCTATTAAATGATTTTCTAAGCTTTCCATAGATATATATTTTTTGTCATTATCTCCCGCTTCTGAAATTACAGACCAAGCTTGTGCAATATTATCTATTCTGCATTCTTCGTTTTCTATACTTCCAAGAACATTTCCATCATCCATAAAAGCTCTTTTATACCATCTTCCATCCCAAGCATTTTTGTTTAAGTTTCTTTTTAAAGTTTCTGCTTGCTTTCTGTATTCCTCTGCCTTTTCTTTATCTTCCTTTAAATCTAGTATTTTCGCAAATCTATTTAATATTAAATATAAGAAAAATCCAAGCCATACACTTTCACCTTTTCCTTTTGGTCCAACTTCTGAAAATCCATCGTTCCAATCTCCAGAGCCAATTTTTGGTAAGCCATTTTCTCCAAAATTCAAACTTCTATCTATTGCTTTTATACAGTGGTTATATATGCTTTCTTTATCTTCAGTTTTTTCATATTTATCATATCTTTCACTTGTGTTTTCATCTAATAATTCTCCCTGCAAGTATGGAACTTCTATATCTAAAATTTCTGTATCTCCTGTTACACCTATATATTCTGTGCACATATATGCAAGCCATAATAAATCATCCGAAAATTTAGTTCTAATTCCTCTTTCTGTTTCATCGTGCCACCAATGTTCTACATCTCCCTCAATAAATTGATGAGCTGCATGTTTTATTATCTGATTTTTAATTATTTCTGGCTTAATATTCTTAAAACACAAAGTGTCTTGCAACTGGTCTCTAAAACCAAAGGCTCCTCCTGATTGATAATAACCTGTTCTTGCATATAATCTACATGATAAACTTTGATATAAAGCCCATCCATTTAATAATATATTTATAGATTCCATTGGTGTTTCAACTTGAATTTTTCCTAAAATATTATTCCATTTATTTTTTACATTTTGCAATTCTGTTTTACAATTACTTATATTTGTATATTTATAAACTATATCTTTTATATTAATTTTATTTTTTTCTTCTCCTAGTAAAATTGTAAGTTCCTTTTCTTCATATGCTTTAAGTTCTATTTCTAATTCTATAGCTGCACACGAATTACTTCCTAGTCCACTTTCTTTATCTAGTTCTATTTTGTTTATTGCCTCTGGATTTGCAATATTTCCGCTTCCAATAAAGCTTTTCTTATTTCCTGTAAACGATTTAATTTTTTCACTAACACCAATAAAAGCTATTTCATTTTTAAATTCTTCTGCATATAAATTTTTTAAAAATATAATATTACCATCTTTTTCTACATTAATATAACCATTAGATTTAAGTTCATCTTCACCTAAAACAGGTTTAATATAATAAATTAATTTTAGTTTTTTAGTTTCTGGCAAAGTATTTTTTATATTTAGCACATTAATTTTTACACTTTCTTTATTTGGAACAAAAACAGTTAATTTTTGTTCTATTCCTAAACTAAAATGTTCATATTCAGCATAACCAAATCCATATTTAATATAATATTCGTTATTATCTGGACATGGTCTTGCTCCTAATGACCAATATTTTCCTGTTTGTGTGTCTTTTAAATAAATTATTTCTGAAGGAATATCTTGTGAAGGATTATTATTCCATGCTGTTATTCTATTCAATCTTGAATTTTTATTCCAAGTATAACCTCCTAAACCTTCTGTTACAACTGTTCCGAATTTTTCGTTTGCAATTATATGGCTCCAAGTTGTCGGCAAATTGTTTTCTTTATTTACTTTCAATACATACTCTTTGCCATCTTTAGTAAATGCACCATATTCATTATAGTATTTTAAATTTTCTAAATCATCTATTTGGTCTAGTTTATTTTCTCTTATAGTTTCATTTTCTAATACAATTTTTTCTGGTTTTTCCTCTGGAATATTTTTTAATAATTTTTTATATTCGTCTTCTAAATCTTTTAGTTGATTTTCTAAACTTCCCAAATGGCTATCTAATACAACATTTGCTCTAAATTCTAATAAATGTAAATCTTCTTCTGATATTTCATTTGAATTAATTCTAAATATTCCTGCTTTTTGGTTTTTCATATATCCATAAGGGCTATTTAATATTATGTTTTCTATTTCGTCTTGAACTTCTGAATTATAGCTGTATTCTTCATTATTTAATATTACTAATTCAAATTCTATATTTTTTATTTTTAAATACTCATATGCCTTTAAAACTTCTTCTAGTACAAAACTATCATTTAATTCTTTAATTTTTACTAAAACAATTGGCAAATCGCCAGAAATACCAAACTTCCATAAATCACTTTGAGAATACATACTATTATTTTTTATATAGTTTTTCTTTAATTCGTTTTGTACAATTAAAAGTGACATTAATTTTTTATAATCTTTTGTATCTGTTCCCTTTATTCCTAAATATCGTATTTCTTCCATAGACTTTAATTTTTCTAATTGAAAGTTTTTCTTTATTTTAGCTTGATTTTTATATTCGTTAACATACTTTTGAGCCTTTTCCTTTGTATCTGAAACTGCAATAATTAAATTTAAGTCTACTTCTTCTCCTGGCATTACTTTTAATGTTCTTTTTAATGCAATAATTGGTTCTGTAATTAGTCCCACTATTTTACTAAATGGCTTTGAATTTTTTATCATTTCTGGAAGTTGAATATTTCCTCTACCAAAGAACTTTTCCTTATCTAATTCATATTCTATGTCTCCTATTGTTTCATTTTCAGTAAATAATGTTGTTGCTAAAAATATTTTTTCAACATTTTTATCTCTTTGTCTTCTTTCTATTATTATGTTGTCATTTTCAAATTCATTTCTTAAAAATAAATCATTAAATACTGGGTGTGAAATATCTTGTATTTGTGTAGATATAACCGGTTCAAAGCTTCCTGTAACTTCTAAAATTTGTTCTCTGTTTCCTATATTTTTAATTTTTAAATTTCGTATTTCTATTGGTTCTTCTACATCTACTGTAGTATTTGCTGTTATTTCTATATCTCCATCTTGTCTTACTATTTTTGTGCTATCTGGTGAAAATACTGTATTATATTTATCTGGTTTATCTAAAAAACTTGCATAATTTGCCATCCATATTCTATTATCAGATATATTTTTTAAGTAAAAGAACATACCTTGAGCTTCATCTGCAGTTTGTTTGTATCTATTTATTATAATATTTTTGTATTTACTATATCCCTCACCCTTTTGATTTGTAATAATAGAATAATTTTCATTTGAAATAACATTATATTCATCTATGGTTTCTATATTAGTAATTATCTCTTCATTATAACTTTCGTAATCTTTATATTTTACTTTTACAGGTTTTACTTTTTTCTCTTTTGTAATAATCATATCTTCTGGCATTCTTTCTTGTAGTAAAATATCTATTGCTTCTATTTCTGGATTATCGTAAAATCTTTGCTGAAAAATATTGTTATTTATTAAATTATTTATTGAAAGCAATATTAAACTTTGATGATGTGCCATAAATGTTTTTACTGGTTCACTTATTTTTCCTTTTTGCATTCTATTTCTTGTAAAATCTACCGCTTCATATAATCCATATTTACCTCTTGCCCCATATTCTTCCATTAATTTTAAGTTTTTAATGGTTTCTTTTGGTTTGTAATTTATAGCTAAAACACTTCCATAGCTTGCTACTACTGCTTCATCTTCTAAACCTCTTTTTAACCCTAGCCATGGTATTCCAAAGGCTTTATATTGGTAATTTGCATGCAAGTCTTTTACATTGAAGGCAGATTCCGAAATTCCCCATGGTATTCCTACATTTTTGCTATATATCATTTGACACATAATCATAAACTTACAAGATTCATCTAATAAACTTCCCTCATATTGATGAATATTTATTGTTGGCATTAAATATTCAAAAGCCGTTCCAGACCATGAAATAAGACCTTTGTGTTTATTTAAATTTGTAAGTGTTCTGCTTAAATTTCTCCAATGTTTTACTGGCACATCTCCTTTACTTATTGCTACTAAACTTGCTTGTCTTGCTTCTGAGGCTAACAAATCGTAATACGAATTTGTTAATTTATTTTCTTCAATGTTAAATCCTATCGAAAATAGTCCAACTTTATAGTCATAAAGCACCGCAAAGTTTGTTCTTTCTATTGTTTCATCTATTATATTTATCATTATATTTATTTTGTTTTTATATTTTTCTTCTGCTTCTAAATTAATTAAAAATTGCTTTACTACATATAAATAGCCAACAAAATTCCCACTGTCTACGGTTGAAACATATCTTGGTATCAGTGGTTGCAAGGTTTCTATGTTATACCAGTTATATAAATGTCCATTCCATTTTTGCAAAGAATTTATTGTGTTTAGCATTTTTTCTAATAAATTTATTGTATATTCTTTTGTTTCATATTTTAGGTCATAACTAGAAATTACTGCAAGCATTGCAAGTCCAATATTTGTTGATGATGTTCTATTTACAAATTTTTCTTTTCTTCCAATTTGATAATTATCTGGTGGTAAATAGTTATTTTCTTCTGTTAGCGAATCTTTAAAATATTGCCAAGTTTCTCTTGCTATATTTTGTATATATTCTTTTTCATCTTTATTTAATTTTTCTATTTGTGCATTGTTTTTTATTTCTTTACTTACTTCATATGCAAACCATGGAGATATTCCCCATATAATTCCTACCGAATAAAAGCTCCATAATTCAAGTGTTGTTTTGCTTGTGTATGCTAATATGAAACCAATAATTGCAAATAAAATATTCACCCACATATTAGTATAATATGAACCTAAACTTACTTTTGAAAATCTTTCTGCTTCCTCAGATGTTGTCCACTCAAGCATATGCATTTTTGAAAAATGCTTTCTATATATTGTTTTTATTATTGCATTTAAAGAAATATATGCTTTGTTTGGAAAGAAGGAAAATGTTAAATATGCTCTTGTTATTATTCCTTTTATTCCAGAAATTTTTGGTGTGAAACTTTTGCTTGTTTCTTGACCATCTTTTTTAAATACTATTTTGTTTACTAATTCTAAAATCATTGGTGCCAAAATTGCTATAAGAACCGCCATTACAGGTGTACATATTCTTACATTGAATTTTAATTTTATAACTATTGCCAATAATAATGATATTACACAAAAAATTTCTAATAAGCTTCTTCTTAGGTTATCTAATATCTTAAATTTCGACAAAAAGTTTAATGGATTTTTGTGCAATTTTCCGTTTTTGTCTTTTATGTTATTTAATAACCAACCTGTTATTTGCCAGTCTCCTCTAATCCACCTGTGTAGTCTACTTATAAAACTGTTATATTTATATGGGTAGCCATCCATAAGCATTATGTCTGTTGCAAGTCCACATCTTAAATAACTTCCTTCAAGCAAATCGTGGCTTAATACTGTGTTTTCTGGAATTTGATTTTCTAATACTTCTGAAAATACCTTTAAATTATAAATCCCTTTTCCTGTAAAAATTCCTTCATCAAAATTATCTTGGTATACATCTGAAATTGCATTTGTATATAAATCTGTTCCTCCGCTTCCTGCAAATATTTGTGTAAATAAAGATTTTCTACTTGCTTCTATATTTATTCCTACTTTTGGCTGAATAAGAGCATGACCTTTTACAACTGCTCCGTTTTTTACTTCTGGTTTATTTAGTATGTGTCCCATTGTTCCTATTAGTTTTTGTGCACTTTCTAGACTTAAATCTGTATCTGCATCTAAAGTTATTATATTTTTTATTTCTGGTATTTTTTCTTCTTCAATAGTATTTATTATAAAATCTGCTTTTTTATTTTTTAATAAATATTCATTAAATTGTGTTAATAAACCTCTTTTACGTTCCCACCCTAAATATGCATTTTCTTTTTCATTCCATCTTCTTTTTCTATATAAAAAATAAAATATTTTTTTATTATATTTTTCATTTAATTTATCTACTAATTCTTTTCCTTTTTCTATGAGCTTTGCATCTATTTCTTCTACTTCGTTTTTAGTTGTTGTGCAATCTCCTAAAAGAGCAAAATATAAATTATCACTCCTGTTGGCTAAGTAATATACTTCTAATTTATGAATTATTTCTTCTACCTTTTTTTCACTATCTATTATTGTTGGTACTACAACAAAGGTTGACTCTTCTTCTGGTATTCCTTCACTATAATCCATTTTTGGCAATATTTTTGGTTTTACAATTTTACCAAGTATATATTGTGTGCATTGCACAATAATTTCTGATACAGGTATAAATAGAAATATCGATAGTATTATTGCTATAAATAAATCTACTTTATAGTAATTTTTCATTAGTGCTAGTGTTATAATAAGGCTTACAGCACTTATTCCATATACATATATTTTAGCTTTTAAGCTTTTACTAACTTCATTGTTTTTATATCCTATTATTTTATATAAATTATTTTTTCCTTCTGAAATTAGATAATATCCTATATGTGAAGTTTTAGGATTATTTCCTTTTTGTGATAATTCTAAAGCCTTTTGAGCAATATATAACTCCGAAATTTTTGTTTTTTTAGAAATTTCTGAAATTACATTTCTATAATATTCTTTTGTTTCAAAATCCATTTTTTCGTATATCCCAGCGGGGTCTTTTTTTAATATTTCTTCTACTCCATTTACATCTTCAAAAATTTCCAAGAAATTCATTCGTGCAAGTCTTTTTAAGGTTGTTATACTATTGGCCATTGAGAGTTTTTTTAGTGCAATATCATAATGTTCTTTCTTTATTACTTCAGATATTGTTGTTCCGCTTCTGTTTACTTGTTCTTCTAAAACATCAAAAAAGTTTCTAGCTTTTCTTCCTGCTTTTTTTAACTTGTAAGATAAATATTCTATAAAAGGGTATTTTAACTCTCCATACCCTATCTTTGCCGTCTGAATTTTATTGTTTTGGCTACATATTAGCTCATTTTTGTTTTTATTTTCTACTAATCTTTCATATATATTTTCTGCTCTATATTTTTGAATTTGACTTGAATATATTTTTTCACATACTCGTGCAATATTTTCTATTAAACCAATTTTAAGAAATATGTTTATATTCCATATTTCTTCCATACTTAAACTTTTCTTTTTTTGATAAGCTTGTAATATATAATTCAAATTATAATTATCAACATTGTTTTCTGTAAAAGCTAAAATTTCGTAAGCCAACACATATATACGTGCATAACCATTGTAAATTCCATTTGAAATTCCAACTAAATTTTTATATTTATTTAAACTAAGCTCTTTTTGAACACTTTTTACATTTTCTTCTATAATATAATAATTATCTAAAAGCCATTCTCCAGCAGGATGTATGTTTATTTTCAACTTAACATGTTCATTTAGCAAATTATATACTCTTGTAATAAATTCAAAATTTTTAAGCATATCGTTAACTGGATATGTTTGTATATCCGAATTTTTTGTAACAGAATTATCAGATGCAAACTTTTCAATGTATTCTTCTAATTTTTGTTTATCAAGAGCTATTCCATTAATATTTAAAATACCAAACATTTAAAAACTTTCACTCCCTAAAATTTATGTATTTTAGGTTAGTTTTTCCATGTTTGGTATTTTTTATTCGCTATTTATATTATCTTAAGTTGTTCATCATTTAATTTGGCATTTTTTACCCAAAATTCAACATTTGAATTATAATTTAATGTACATTGAATTTGTATTGTATCTCCTTTATTTATTTTTCCATTTTCCTCTGAAGAATATAATATTATGCTATTATTGTTAAATTCTATTTTGGAAGTTCCACTACATGTAAGATTATCTGAATCAAATCCTTCTGGAACTTCAAAACTAATTTTCCAGTTATCATAATTACTATTTTTGTTATTAATTGTAATTGTTACATTATAAGATGTTTCATTATTACTAAGTGTTTGTATTGCTTCATATTTATATGTTGACAATAATTCTTCATTATTATTTATTTTTATTGCATCTGATATTATTTCTTCTTTTGTATTGTCTTTTTTGGTAAGTAACAAATGAATATAGTATGTTTTTTCTGCTTTAATTGTTGTTTGAACTGTTCCAGACATTTCTGTAACTGCTATAGCATCCGCAGTTAGCCAAATATTATCATCAACACCCATATAGTTTTTGTTATTATTAACTACAAATTTACAATTTTTTAAGTCTACATTTTCATCCAAAATATCTATTTGAGCAGTTGCATTTGCCTCTGAAACACTTGTATATTCAATATTTTCTCCATTCCACTTTATTTTAGCAGAATTGCTATTTAAATTTACATTATTTAATTTTTTCTCATTATAAATTTCATTTACAAAATTAACATCTTCACCATATTTATCTATAATTGTTGTGTCTGCATTTTTTTGTGCTTTATTTGCATTATTTGCAGAAACATAAATACCCATTAAAATTATAGTAAAAAATAACACAACCGTGAGAGTAACAACAGTTGCAGAACCTCTTTCGCTCTTGAATTTTTCCATAAATCCTCCATGTTTGACATTGATTTTTTCATTTTCATTTTACACTATACAAATAAATTTTTCAAGAAAAATAAATAATACTAATTTTAAACAAATAAATTATCTTCTTTATATTGAAAATTATGTTTAATTTTGTATTTATATAACTAAAATATTTCTTGACTTTGCACTGTTTTGGGCATATACTTAAATGAGTTTTTAAGGAGGTCTTACTTTATGAAAGATTTAATTGAAATAAGATGGCACGGTAGAGGTGGTCAAGGTGCTAAAACTGCTTCTTTGCTTTTAGCTGATGCTGCTTTTAACACTGGTAAATTTATTCAAGGTTTTCCTGAATATGGGCCTGAAAGAATGGGTGCCCCTATTACTGCTTATAATAGAATTAGTAATAAACCTATTACTGTTCATAGCAATATTTATGAGCCAGATTATGTTGTAGTTGTAGATGATACTTTGCTTGAAAGTGTTGATGTTACTGCTGGTTTAAAACCAGATGGTGCAATTATTATTAATACTACAAAATCTGCGGGCGTTCTTAAACAATTATTAAGCAATTATTCTGGTAGTATTTATACAATTGATGCAAGAAAAATTTCATTAGAAACTCTTGGAAAATATTTTCCAAATACTCCTATGCTTGCAGCTATTGTTAAAGTTAGCGCTATTATGAATGATGATGAGTTTTTAAACGATATGAAAGGTTCTTTTAAACATAAATTTGCTAAAAAGCCTGAGGTTATCGAAGGTAATATGAAAGCTATTGAAATGGCTTTAAAAGAAGTAAATAAAATTTAAAATTACTTTAAAGGAAGTGTTGAAATGACTAATATTAATAAAAATACTCCAATGTGTGATCTTACTATTGGAGGAAATATATATAATGCTGGTAATGCTAAGGATTTTAAAACTGGTGATTGGAGAAGTATTACTCCTATATTTCATTCTGAGAAGTGCAAACAATGTGGATTGTGCTTTCCTGTTTGTCCGGAAAATTCCATTCCAGTAAATAAAGATGGTTTACGTTCAGATTTTGATTACGATTTTTGCAAAGGCTGCGGTGTATGTGCAAAGGTTTGTCCATTTAATGCCATCACAATGGAATAAAATATTACTATATAATTTTCAAGTTTATTTATTTTTTTACTTCGCTCCCCATTTAAGAAACTGTAATTCACTCTTGTTCATACAGTTTCTAAAAAGGTCCCCACAATACTTGTAAAAAAATAAATGAAAACTTTAAAATTATAAAAATTAATTACTTTATATTATATATAAAATTAAAGAAAGGATTTTATAAATTATGAAAATTAGAGAACGTTTAAGCGGAAATGAAGCTGTTGCTACAGCTATGAAACAAATTAATCCTGATGTTGTGGCTGCTTTTCCTATTACTCCTTCAACAGAAATTCCTCAGTATTTTTCTACTTTTGTTGCTAATGGCACAGTTGATACTGAATTTGTTGCTGTTGAGAGTGAACATAGTGCTATGAGTGCTTGTATTGGTGCCGAGGCTGCAGGTGCAAGAGCTATGACTGCTACTTCTGCAAATGGATTATCTTTTATGTGGGAAATGATTTATATTGCTTCTTCTATGAGATTGCCTATTGTTATGAACTTAGTAAATAGAGCTGTTTCAGGTCCTTTAAATATTCACAATGACCATTCAGATGCAATGGGTGTTCGTGATAGTGGTTGGATTATGCTATTTTCTGAAAATAACCAAGAAGCTTATGATAATACTTTAATGGCTCATAGAATTGCTGAACATAAAGATGTTCAATTACCTTTAATGGTTTGCCAAGATGGTTTTATTACATCTCATTCCATAGAAAATATTGAGCTTTTAGATGATGATACTGTTAAAGATTTTGTAGGAACTTATAAACCAGAACATTATTTATTAAATAGCAATGAACCTATTGCTATGGGGCCTTTAGACTTACAAGCATATCTTTTTGAACATAAAGCTCAACAAGCTGAAGCAATGAAAAATGCAAAAAAACTTATTTTAGATGTAGCTAAAGATTTTGAAAAAATAACTGGTAGAAAATATTCCTTCTTTGAAGAATATAGAATGGAAGATAGTGAAATTGCTATTGTTTGTATGAATTCTACTGCTGGAACTACAAAATTTGTTGTAGATTCTTTAAGAAATAAAGGAATTAAAGCAGGTATGTTAAAATTAAGAGTATTTAGACCTTTCCCTGCTGAAGAAATTGCCAAAGCTTTAGAAAATCAAAAAGCTGTAGCTATTCTTGATAAAGCAGATTCTTTAAATGCTGCTGGTGGTGCTTTATTTGAAGATGTAACTTCTGCTATGTATGTTAATAATAAAAAAGTTCCTATGGTTAATTATATTTATGGAATTGGTGGTAGAGATACTACTTCTACAGATATTGAAAGTGTTTTTGATGATTTAATTGATATTTGTAATGGAGGAAAAATTGTTAGTCCTTACAGATATTTAGGATTGAGAAAATAATTTTTACGTAATAATATTTCTTTTTCGGCTTCGCCATGCGGGTCGCCCTAAGGACGCCGACCCCTACAATAAAAATAGAAATTTTCTATAATAATATAAAAGGTGACCAATGGTCGCCATAAAGAAATTCAAATATTTTTAGAAAGGATTGATTTTTAATGCCTTATAATGTTAAACAAATTGTTGGTAATAAGCCTTCTAGATTTACAGAAGGTCATAGAATGTGTGCTGGTTGTGGTGCTCCTCCTGTTGCTAGAATGGTTCTTAGAGCTCTAAAGGAAGATGATCATGCAGTTATCTCTTGCGCAACGGGTTGTATGGAAGTTTCTACTTTTATTTATCCATACACTGCATGGACAGACTCTTTTATACATACTGCTTTCGAATGCACTTCTGCTACACTTTCAGGTGCAGAGGCAGCTTATAAATCTATGAAAAAACAAGGTAAATTACCTCAGGATAAAGATACAAAATTTATTGCTTTTGGTGGAGATGGTGGAACTTACGATATAGGTCTTCAAAGTTTATCTGGTGCAATGGAAAGAGGTCATAATTTAACTTATGTTTGCTATGATAATGGCGCATATATGAATACAGGTATTCAACGTTCTTCTGCAACTCCAAAATTTGCAGATACTACAACATCTCCTGCTGGAAAAGTTATACCTGGTAAAATGCAAGTTAGAAAAGATTTAACTAAAATTATGGTTGGTCATCATATACCTTATGTTGCTCAAACATTAGCTATGACAAATTTTAAAGATTTGTATGAAAAATCTGAAAAGGCAATTTATACAGATGGACCTACATTTTTAAATGTTTTAAGTCCTTGCCCTCGTGGTTGGGGATATCCTACAGATGAATTAATGACTATCAACAAGTTAGCTGCAGATACTTGCTACTGGCCATTATATGAAGTTGTAAATGGTGTATATAAAATAACTTATAAACCAGCAAAAAAACTTCCAATTGAAGAATTTTTAAGACCACAAAAAAGATTTAAACATATGTTTAAACCTGGAAACGAATGGATGATAGAAGAATTTCAAAAAGAAGTTGATGCAAGATGGGAAGAACTTTTAAAATTAGAAGAAATAACAAATAGATAAAAAAATCAAACAGGCGGACTTAAGGCGTCCGCCCATACAACGTTTGACGTTAGTTTTTATACTATAAAAAAATACCACTTTTTATTTCACTATAAACTTTATCAACTTCTAATTTATCTCCCTCAATAGCAACAACCTTTGCCTTTGGTACTTTATAATCATCAATTTCAAATTTTACATTACCTTTTTCGTATACATATCTTTTTCTTTCTAATTTCTTATGAAATTTGAATTCCATCATTTCTAATAAAGAATTAACAAATTCCATACTATTTGTAACCTCAATTTCACCAGATTCTCTACAAATTTTCAATGTATCTTCTGTTTCATTTTCATCTTTTAAATCAAAAAATATCTTCTCATTTCCATCAATATAATTTTTTGTTACACGTGCTAAAATTTTATTGCCATTCTTATATAGTTCTCGTATTTGATTACATTCACTTATTTTTCTATAATTATTTTTTTCACAATACTTAATAAATGGTTCTATTTTTTCTACATAAAAAGAATACTCATACTCTTTATTCATAAATTTTCCTCCTGTTTCTTTTTATTATAATAAAATTCAAGCTTATATTTGTCAATGATTCAATTTAAAATTCTTTATCAAATAATAATTTTACAACGTTAGTCGCCATAAATATGAAGCCTCCTGCAATAAAAAGCAAAAACATTCTATAATACTAAAAAACTGCTCATATTCATGAGCAGTTTTCTTTTTACCTTTCTTCTTCTAAATTCACAGGATACGAAGATAAACAATATACAACTTTGTTATTCTCTGTTAAATAGCAACTAACTAGTTGATTATGTTTATTTCTTCCTAGTACACCATCTTTTGATAAAAATCGAATATCTTTTGAATTTGCTATTTTCTTTTCGCACTCTGCATCTTCATAAAAAGTATTTTGATTCTTATCCACATAAATTCTCCCATCAGGTTCAAAAATTACTGAAATGAATTTTGTATATTCATCTTCAGAAATTTTAAACTCTTTTGATTTCTCTACTTCACTTTGTATTTCTTTATTATGTTCATTTGTGTTACTTAACTTATCCAGCCGAACATTTGCTATAACCCCTAAATAAATTGAAATCAAATAAAAAAATACAATTACTGCAATACCTACAATTTTTAGCTTTGTTACTTTTTTCATATTTCTCCTCCTTTAATTAAAGTTAGATTTTCTATACAACTATTGCTCTTAGCAAAATACCTTTATAAGTATAACATATTTTTATAATAAAACCAATATTTATATTTAGAAACTTCTTCCGCCTCCACCGTGCGATGTTCCACTGCTACTTCTGTGTGTTGAGCTTCCTCCTGAACTTGAAGATGTTTCTATTTTTACTTTTGATACATGTTTATTTACAAATGTATCTGAATTTCTACTTAATTTTAATGGCTGTGTTACGTAGTTACTTGCTTCTTTTTTCTTTCTTGGTTTTCTATGTGTTGCAAGTCCTATACATATTAAAACTATTGTTGCTATTCCGGCAAATATTAATGAATTACATATCATTTTTGGAACTGTTACTACTTTGCTTCCTCCTGTTAGTCCTTTATTTGCAAAGTAGCTTGCTTTATCTATAAATTGCTCTGCACATCCATTATAGTCTTTATTCGATATTTCATCGTATGTATAATCTAAAATTGTATTTATTCTACTGTCTGTGTATATTTTTATTGCATCTCCTGTAGTTGAAATCCACATTTTTCTATTCTGCATATCTATTAAAAATAATAAACCACTTTTATTTGCGCCTTTCCCAAAGTTGTTATAATCGTAAAAATCATCTGCATATGCCATAGATGAAGATTTCGGATTTGAATTTATTGTTACTATTACCATGTCCATATTGTATTTATTTATAAATTCTTGAACTTTATTATATAGTGCTATTTCTTCTTCATCTGTTATTAAATTTGCATAATCATATATCTTTTTTGTTTCATCTACTACAGGTGTTGTTTCTTTTGCAGTTTGTGAAGTTGTAGTATTTGTATATGTACTGTTACTATATGTATTTGAACTATTTGGATTTAAAGTATTATTACTGTATGAGTTTGTTACTATATTTGTAGCGTATGAATTTGAAAACATTATAATTAATAAACAAATTGCTAAACTTAAAATTATCTTTATTTTTTTATTCATTTACATCATTCCCCTTATAATATTATATAAAAATGCTAAAACAAATCCTATTCCAAAGAATAATAATCCTTTTTTTATTACCTTATTTATACATACAGGCACTTTTCCTACAACTCGTTTTGTTTGACCGTTCATGGCGAATGTGTACATTTTTTCTTTATATTTTATATTTAACATCCAAACAGGTAAAAGTGCATATTCTACTTCTCCTTTTTGAATGTTAATATTGCTACTATTTACAGAAACTGTATTATATCCAGTTATTGTTCGTTTAAGTTCGTTTACAGTTGTATTTTCCATTCTTGTTTTCGCTCTTTCATACACTTTATCTTGAGTTAAATCGTATTTTTCTGCTAAAAAACCTGATAAATATGACCTATTAAAAGGTACAAATTTACTGTAATCATATGGCTCTATTGAATCCATAATTTCATCTTCAAATTTAGTAGATCCATCTACAGGCAAATCTGTAATTTCTAATTCTCCGCTTCTTATACAATTATATATAGAAGTTTCTGTGTATCTATAACTTCCTGATGACCAGCTTCTTATTCTCTCTGCAGTTGCTGTTATATCTCCTGTTGTTTTTCCATCGTATAGCCAAAATGGTATATATACTCCTGTTATTTTTTCAATATTTTCTTTATTATGAAAATCTGGTGGTGAAAACCATCTTTTCTTTACATTTTTTTGAAATTCATTTATTGCATCTTCTTTTTTTGTTGCAAAGGGAATTAACTTATCTGGTTTAAACTCTCCTTGCAATCTATTTTTCATTATTGCTGTATTTCCACAATATACACAATGTGTAGCAACAGTATTTTCATCTGTTACAACTGTTGCTCCACAGTTAGGACATGAGTATTCATCTATGTTTATATCTACATCTTCATTACTTTCTTTTGATTGTTGTTTTTCAAAAGTATCAACATCATAAGACATTCCACAATATTCACATTTCCATTTTTGTGATGTTGGATCAAATTTTATATTTGCTCCACAACTTGGACATTTATTATCTACAGTTGTTTTCATAGATTACTCCTTTAATTTAATTTTGTTCCACAATCTGGGCAAAATTTTGTGTCTTTGTCTACTTTTTTACCACAATTTGGGCAAAATGCTTTTTCTGGTTTTTTTGCTCCGCAATCTGGACAGAAATTTCCATTTACTTGTTTTTTACAGTTTGGACATTCCCAAGTTTCAGTAGAAGTTGTATTATTAGTAGAATTATTTTGTACTGGTGTAGCATTTTGCCATGGAGATGTTGTAGCTCCTCCCATCATTCCTCCAGATGCCATATTAGCCATTCCAACTCCAACAAATCCATTTGTTGCTCCATTTGGGTTATTTGCTGCATCTTTCATAGATTGAGCATATGCTCCAACCATTGTTCCTTGTTGTATATACGCATTTGAACTTAATTCGTAATTATTAATTTTTTCTTGTGATTCATCATCTAATGAAACAGATTCAATATTAAATCCGATTATAGAAATTCCTCTTTTTTGTATTGCTTCATCGTAATTTCCCTCTGCCATTATTTCTTTTACTTTATCTTTTTGGCTTGGAAGTGAACGAACCGGTATTTTATTTACACATCCTAATTGATTTAATACTTTTTCAAATGAGTCCATAACTTCACTTCTCATTTGTTCTAACAATTCATCTTTTCTATATTCATCACTCATACCTGCTATTTCATTCATAAATGTTGCAGGATTTGTAATTTTAAATGTATATGTACCAAAGCATTTTATAAAAACAGATAAAGGAATAGTTTCACCTGTCATTTGATTTGGTATTGCATGAGACCA
This sequence comes from uncultured Clostridia bacterium, assembly GCA_934155165.1. Taxonomy (GTDB): domain Bacteria; phylum Bacillota; class Clostridia; order TANB77; family CAG-508; genus Merdicola. The sequence continues at coordinate 17,567 of CAKPGS010000007.1, forward strand.
ATCATCATACATTACTGGTGCTGGTGTACCAAATTTGTTATTTATAATTTCTTTAATATTAAAGAAAAATACTGCTTGTTGTTTTGCAGATGCTCCATTAAATGTAAATCTTTGCCACATTTCTTTGAACATTCCTTTAAATTCACCTTCAAATAAAGAAGGTGTAGAAGATGTATCAAATTTATAGTATCCTTCTTCTGCTGTTGCATCTATAACTCTACCATTATCAAAAATAATAGCACATTGTCCTGGTCCTACTATAATTGCACTTCCATTTGAAATAACTCCATTTTTTGTAGTAACTTTTTTCATTAAAATATCGTTACCCATTTCTTCGCATCTAATTGCTTCTTTCCATTGATCGTGTAAAGTGCTTCCAACAGCACCTAAGCTTGCTTTAATTAATCCCATAATTTTTCCTCCCAAAATTTATTAATACAAGTTAATTTTATTCTATATGTATGCTTTTTGTCAATTAAAAATGTCCGAAAATTAGTATGTAATTTTAGCTGTCAAAAAATATATATGGCAGTAAAATTTTTTGATATAATTTCATTTTAAAAAAACTGTGTAATTTAATTATTAAATCTACACAGTTTTTATTATATTTTTTTATTTATTCTGGTTCTACTGCATTTACTGTAATTCCAGATTTTAAAGAAACAATAGGTCGAATGCTTAAATAACTATGGCTATAGTAATTTTCTGTCAGTTCTCCATTATAATGTACACTAATCACATTTCCTTCATACCCAGCACCAGGGGAAGCAATCCAATAATATTCACATGATTTAATAATTTCTTTACGCGGATAATATAAACTACTATTGTTATATCCTTCTTTTTTATTCATTACTTGATAATTTATACCAAATGTACTTTGATTTGAATCTATTCCCACATAATATCCTGGATTATATATATCTTTACTTTCTTTACAATATAGTTTGTCATTTGGATATCTTTGATTCCAACTTGCTATCCACATTTCTATTGTTGGGCTACCTATTGCATAATCTGCATTTCCCGTACCATTTTCTTTATCTAAGTACTTTTTCCAATTATTTGTATTTAATAATGTTGAAACACATTTTGAATTGGTCATTCCACTTTGTAATCCATACTCTGCAGCTTTGAATCTTGTTAAAAGTGTTGAATTAACTGTTTGAAAACTAGGTACTGAATTCCAGTATGCACTATAATTTGATGTTGTCATTCCTGTTTCAGAAGTATCCACACTATTTGCTTTTGTTGTGTCTATATAATCTCCTGTTATTAAAAATATGTGTGTTCCATCTGAATAGAATATTCTCCAATCATTTTGGCCATTTGCTGATGTGTAATTTGTAACTTTTAATCCATAATATTTAGATGGCTCTTTTGCTACATTTTCTGCTGTAACTTTCGAATAAGATACTGATATATTTATTTCTTCAGCATTTGTTGATTTTGTTGTATTTCCCGCTTTATCATATGCTACTGCATACACACTGTATGTTCCACTTGTTAATCCTGTTATTGGATTAGTATCATATTTTATATATTTATTTTCTGTAGATTTTTTTACATAATATTCATATTTATCTACTTCACTTTCTGCGTCCGTTGTTACTCCATCTATTTTTAGCCCTGCATCATCTGTATAAGTTACACTTATGTTGAAATTTGCTGGTGGATTTTTATCTATATTTAGTACTTGAGTAATCTTTTCCTCTGTTTTTCCTTCTATATCTGTTACTTGATATTTGTAAATTGTATTCTCTGTAGCTGTTTCTGTTATTGTATATTCTTTTTGTCCTTTTGCGTTATATTCATTTCCATCTTTATCTATTATTTTTTGTATTCCCACACTTGATTTTATTTTTATTGTTGCTGTTACTTCTTTATTGGTAAATTCATTTGTGCTTAAACTAGTTTCTATTGTTGTTTCTCCTTTTGCTTTTTTCTTTATATGTGCTTTGTGTGATTTATCTATATAAAAATCATAATTTTTATATATTCCAGATGGTTCTTCTACTGTTTGTTCTGTATCCCATTCATATGTACAATTTGGTTGTGCTTGCTTTAAATATATTGGAAACTCTTTTATTATTGTCTCCATATTTAAATTTCCATTTTTGTCACTATTCATATTAAGTAATGTTAAATCTAGTTCTTCTTCATATTGTGCTATTTCCGTTCTTTCTTTTGCTAATTTTGCTTTTGCAAATAAACCACTCTCACCCATCACAAGGTTTAATGTTACACCTGCCAATATTAATAATACAATTATTGTTATTATTAAAGCAATTAATGTTATGGCAGTGTTGGATTCTAGAACTTTTGACATTGATTTATTTGTATGTTCATTTTTTTCTTCTCTATTTATTAAAGTATAGCAAGTGCTCTCTACAGTCTTAACGTTTTTAAGTTTTTTGTCCATTTAAATACATCTCCTTCTTTTGTTTCCATATAATCACAGTACATAAGCGTTTCCAATTAATGTTTTGTGTGATTTTTCATTTGTATTTAACTTTTAAATTTATTTTTACTTATTTTACATTATAATATTTTCTTTTGCAACAATTTTACTAAAAAAATTTGCAAGAACCCAATTAAATTCACCTGTTGTTATTATACTGCCACAATATTCGCATTTTCCACTTGATGTTATATCCCTTGGTTCTTCACAAAAATGTAACTTTGGGATTACCCCAAAGTTACAAAATTATTTTAAAATTCTAAGTGTATTGAAAATTGTTATTAATGTTACTCCTACATCTGCAAATACTGCTTCCCACATATCTGATATTCCAAGTATTGTAAGTAACAATACTAATATTTTTATTCCTATTGAAAATATTAAATTCTCTTTTATTATTCTATTTGTTTTTTTAGAAATACGTATTCCTGTTATTATTTTTTCTATCTCATCTGTCATTATTACAACGTCTGAGGCTTCTATTGCACTGCTTGCACCTACTCCTCCCATAGATATTCCTATGTCTGCTCTTGCTATTACTGGGCTATCGTTTATTCCATCTCCTACAAAAGCAACTTTGTAATTTTCGTCTTTATTACTTTCTATTACTTTTTCTAATTCACTAAATTTGTCTTGTGGCAACATTTCTGCTTTATATTCATCTATTCCTACTTCATTTGCAACTTCTTTGGCTACTTCTTTTCTGTCTCCTGTAAACATTCTTGTTTTTATTCCTAGTTTTTTGAATTTTTCAAATGTATTTTTCATATTATCCTTTATTTTGTCTTTTAAAATTATTGCACCTTCTACTTTTCCATTTACTGATAAATATAAAGCTGTTCCACTATTTTCTCTATTTGTTTTTTCTTCAACTAGTTCTTTATTTCCTATTTTTATTGTTTTTCCTTCAAATTCATATAAAATACCTTTTCCTGATATTTCTTTTAAATTTTTTAATTTACTTTCATCTATATCTATATGTTTATATTCTAAAATAGATTTAGCTATTGGATGATTTGAGAATTTTTCTCCATAAGCAAAATATTTATAAACATCATCTTTACTTAAATTCCCATAAGTTTTAACTTCTACTACTTCAAATTTTCCTGTTGTGATTGTTCCTGTTTTATCAAAAACTATTTCCTTAATATTTTTTATTCCATCTAAATAATCGCTACCTTTTACTAAAATTCCTTCCTTAGATGATTTTCCTATTCCTGAAAAATAGCTAAGTGGAACAGATATAGCTATTGAGCATGGACAAGAAATTACTAAGAATACTAAAGCTTTGTAAATGCTTTCACTGTAACTTACACTTTTTACAATTAATGGCATAAACACAGCTACTAAAATTGCCATTCCTATTACTAATGGTGTATATATTTTTGCTGCTTTCGATACAAAATTTTCTGTTTTTGCTTTTCTATCTGTTGCAGTTTCTACTAATTGTAATACTTTACTTACTGTGGAATTTTCGTATTCTTCTGTTACCTTTATTTCTATTAAACCTTCTACATTTATGCTTCCAGATAAAACTTTATCTCCTATTTTTACATTTTGTAATTTAGATTCTCCTGTTAGAGCTGCTGTATTTAATGAACTATTTCCTTTTGTTACAATTCCATCTAATGGTATTTTTTCCCCATTTTTTACAACAATTATATCTCCAACTTTTACGTCTTCAGGTGATACCTTTTTAGTTTCGTTTTCTTCTTTTAAATTTGCATATTCTGGTTTTATATTCATTAATTCTTTAATAGATTTTCTGCTTTTATTAACTGCTTTATCTTCTAATATTTCACCTATTTCATATAGTGCAATAACCATTAAGCCTTCACTTTGTTTACCTATTAAATATGCACCAATACATGAAATTGTAATTAATGCACTTTCATCTAAACTATGATTTTTCCATAACATTTTTAGTGCTTTTTTTGCTGTTTTAAATAATAAAATTACATATCCTGCAATTATACATAAGGAATTTATTAATTCATTTGAAAATACTCCCATAGAGCCAATAGCAGCAATATAAATTCCTATAATTAATCTTATTATTTCCATATTTATTTTTTTGCTTTCGTTTTCTGCTTTAGTATTTTCCTTTTTTTCTTCTACAATTTTAGTATCTGGTTCCAATTTTTGAACTATATTTCTTATTTCATTTAATGGATTTTCTTTATCTGTTTCAAATGTTAATTTTAATGTTGAATAGTTTAAAATAACATTCTTGTATCCTTCTGTTTTTGCTATTTTATCTTCTATTTTTTTAGCACAATTTGCACAATCTAAATCTATAACATCGTATCTATACTTCTTCAATATGTTCACGACCTTTCTTTACAATTTCAATTACGTGGTCATCATCTAAACTATAATAAACCACCTTTCCATCTTTTCTGTATTTTACAAGTTTTGCTTGTTTTAAGACTCTAAGCTGATGTGAAATTGCACTTTGTGTTGAATTTGTTATATATGCTATTTCTCCTACACAAAGTTCTTTTTCTTCTAGTGCACAAATAATTTTCATTCTAGTAGAATCTGCAAATACCTTAAATAATTCAGCTAAGTCGAATACTTTTTCTTCCTCTAACATATTTTCTTTAACTTTATTTACTGTATCTAATCTTATAATATTTTGTTCTTGATTTTCTTCTATTTCCATATATATTCTCCTAATTCATTTTATATGAATAGTTATTCATATGTTCATTTTTATATTGTATGATTAAATAAAAAAAATGTCAATAAAAAATTGACATTTAATTTTTGAAATTTATGCTAATATTTCTTTTACAACCTCATTTATTGCTTTTCCATCTGCTGATGCTCCTATTTCTTCTTTACAGGCTTTCATGACTTTTCCCATATCTTTCATTGAAGTTGCTCCAGTTTTTTCTATTATTTCTTTTACTTTTGTTGTTAGTTCTTCTTTTGTAAGTTGTTTTGGTAAGTATTCTTCTAGTATTGCTATTTCTTCTTTTGCTTGGTTTATTAAATCTTCTCTTTCGGCTTTTTCAAAATCTGCTAAAGAATCTTTTCTCTTTTTTACTTCCTTTGCTATTATGTCTAAAATTTTGTTATCTTCTATCTCTATTCCATTGTCTTTTTCAACTTGTAATATAGCTGCTCTTACCATTTGTACAACATTCTTTCTTACAACATTTTTATCTTTCATAGATTGTTTTAAATCTTCCATTAATTTTTCTTTTAACATATAATCAGCTCCTTTTCTGTATTGTATTTTATACCTTTTTTTATTATTTTTCAATATTTTTTTCTGGTTGTCGAGGATGCCAAGTCCAAAAACATTTGAAATTTTCTTACAATAAATCGTGTCTCAACATTATTTATTATAAATTTTATATTGTTTATCTAATGAAATTTGTTTTTATTTTTTCTTCGTATTGTGGTTTTTCTATTTCATTTTCTTCTGCATTTTTTATACATTTTAATATGTATGCCATATTCTTCGCTAGATTTCTCATTGTTTGCAATCCTTCAAAATCTTGTTTTGCTTCTTCTGCGTTGTTTCCATGTATTTGGTTCCAATACGAACTTCCTACTATATACATATTGCTCATTAGTGCATATTTGTTTATTTGGTCAAAAGCTGCTGTTGCACCTCCTCTTCTACAACTTACTACTGAGGCAGCTACCTTGTTTTTAAACATTTCTCCTCGTCCATAAAAAACTCTATCTAAAAAGGATGTTAATGTTCCGCTTGCAGCAGCAAAATGAACTGGGCTTCCAAATACAAATCCATCTGTTTCTTGTACTTTGTCTAAAAATTCATTTACTTTATCTTTCATAAAACATCTATTATTATTTTTTAAGCAATAGTTACATCCTATGCATCCTCCAATTGGATTGTTTCCCAACCACACTATTTCTGTTTCTATATTATTTTCATTTAAAGTTTTTGCGACCTCTTCTAAGGCAACATTTGTTGAGCCATTTTCATGTGGTCCACCATTAATTAATATAACTTTCATTTTATCATTCCTTTCAAAATCTTTTATTTTGGGCAGACAGAGATGTCCGCCCCTACAACGTTTGACGTTGATTTGTCTATAATATTTACATTTGCGGGTCGCCCTAAGGACGCCGACCCCTACAGCGTTTGACGCTATATTTTTATTATTTTTTAATTTTAAACATATCTATTATTTTGTTTATTTCTGCACCTAAAAATAATGTATACATACATGTATATGTCCACATCATAATTAGCATAATTGTTGTTAAACTTCCATACATAAGCGAAAAACCTTTAAATATATTTAAATATCTTGCAAATATAAACGATACAATGTTTAGTCCTATTGAACCAATAAATGCTCCGGGTATTTGTGATAGTATTTTTACTTTGTGCTTTGGTATAAATTTGTATATAGCAATATACATAAAAAATGTAAATACTATATACCCTAATTCTGCTAATGCCTTCCAGAAAAAACTATCTAAGAATATAAATTTACTTTGCAATATTTCTATAAAACTATTTCCAAATACAAGTAATACAAGTGCTACTGTAATTAACATTAAAAATATTACTGTATTAAGTAGTGATTTTGCCTTTAGATATATATATTTGCTCTCATCAATTTCATAAATATTATTAAGTCCCTTATTTAAAGCAAAAAGCCCCTTTCCTGCTGACCATAGTGTAAATAATATTGCAATAGATATTGTTCCATATGATTTTGAATATACCTCTTGAACTATTCCTAAAACCAAATCTTTCATTGTTGATGGAATTACATATGAAATAACGTTATACACAGTTTGTGCTTCTATACCTGTGAATTGTATTAATGATAATAATAAAATTAAAAATGGGACAAATGCAAGAATCATATAATATGATGATTGTGCTGAAAATTCGCTTACATGGTCATCTCCCATTTTTTCAAATACTTTATTTATTTTATCCTTCATTCAAAAACTCCTAATATTTTTTTACTATTATACATTAGAATTTATATTTTGAAATTAAATCTTCAATTTTTTTATAATTTTTTTGATTTTTTTCTATCATTTCTAAGAATTTTTTTGAGTGTGTTTTATATTTTAGATGATAATATTCATGCATAACAACATATTCTATAACTGTTCTATTATATTTAGCAATTTCTGGATTAATAGTTATAACTTTATTTTCACATTTTCCTAATATAATGCCCATATTTTCTATTTTGAAATCCTCTGGTGCAAAACCTAATAATACTCTTGCTTTTTCCATAGCCATTTCTATTTCATCTTGTGCTACTTTTTCTATTAATTTATTTAATACAATTTGTATAATTGCTCTGTTATCTATCTTTCTATATTTGTTAGGTAATAAAATTTCTACAATGCTATTTTCCACATTTACTTCCGGTACAGAAATACTTTCGTATTTAATTTCTAATTCATATTTGTTTCCTAATAAATATATGTATTTATTTATATTCTTTCTTTTTAATTCATATTCATTTAATTTTTCTATTATCCATTTTCTTTTTTGTTCAACAACTTCTTGTATTTGATTACTTGTAACATACCAAGGAGCGTTTACTAATACTTCTCCATTTTGTACTGATATATATATACCTTTATTATCTGCCTTATTAACTGTATACTCTATTACATTGTTTTTTATTCCAAATATATTCATTTTTATCGCTCCCTTTTTTTCAAATTCATGTTCGTTTGAACTTATGTTTGTATTTTACTATTAGATTTTTTATTTGTCAATAGTTTTTTGAAAAAATGTTCGCAAATTTACAAATTATTCTTTATAATCTGAAAATAGTTAAAAATCAATATTTCGAATGTGATTGGAGTGAGTGTATAGCTTCTTATTAAATTTAAATGAGGGCGCGTTTTGCGAGAGGCTCGTTTGAATTTCTATTAGAAGCTATAACGAACGTATTGAGCCGAGAAATATTTATTTTTAATCTATTTTCAGATATATAATTCACTTGTTTTTATTTGTAATTTTTTCTAATTTTTGAACAATTTTTTTCTGTTTTTCCGTTGGTATCCATGCAAAATATGATGTTACAAATTCGCCATATTTTGTTACATCTTCACTTTCTTCTTTATGTTTTTTTTCCATAAAAAATACACCTACCTTTTATTTTGGTATGTGCATTTTTCTATTTTTTATTCTATCTTTCTTCTAATTCTTTTTGTTCATATACTTCATTATAAGATTGTTCTAATTCTATTTTTCTTTCTGCAAAAAACTTTCTGTAATTATTTAATGTTTTTTCTTCTATATTAATTCCATCATCTTCCATATCTTCAATAACTTTTTCAAAGTCTATTTTTAATATTGCATCTTTCACATATTTTTGTAACCATTTTTCACTTTTATATTGTTCTAAAATATCTTTTACATCTGTACTGCCATTGTTAGTTCTTCGCAAATGCTTAGATTTTGTTTCTACTCCACAAGAACAATCGTAATCGTATATAGGTGAAAATTTTGCATTTATTCCATCTTCTACAACTGCCCAATTCCCATTATTTTCGTCTGATTGCATAACAAATTTATTAAAAATTGTTTGTTTCAAAAATTCATGTTTTATTGAAACAATATCTTCAATATTATAATTTTTCTCTTTTCCATATTCTTCAATCTGTTTAAGAATTTCATCTATATTTAATTCCATAGGATCTCTTAATATAGAATTTCCTTCTATCAATTTTTCATTTTTACTTAAAAAACTTGGTGTTATTATATATGTTAATCTAGGATTAGATTTTTCCATTGCTAAATAGTATTGAGCACTTTTTATTCCAAATTGTTTTGTTAAATATTGCATTACGATTGCATTATATTTACTAAAATTATATTGTTCCTCATTTAGATTTCTATACACATCTCCAAATATATTTTTTACAAGAACCATATCCATATTGTCTAGCATATACCAACCTTTTGGAGTTGAATAACTACTTATATCAATTGCTGATTCAGTAGTTCTTTTCATATCTAAAATTATTCTGCCATTTTTATCTTGTTTATAATATTCTTTTTTAAAATTACTTTTTTTTTCAAAATCTTCTCTATTTACTTTATTTTTATTTAAATAATCGTTATATTCTCTTTCATTAAAAAACATTTTTTATCGTTTAATCACTTTTATAGAAATACTATCCATGTAACTGATTAATTCCTTTCTATATTATTTAATTAGACAGACCTTATTTGTCTGCCTATTATAATTTTTAAATTTACATTTTTCTGAAAACACCAGCAACTTTTCCAAGTATTTTACAGTCTGGAACTATTATTGGGTCCATTGTACTGTTTTCTGGTTGTAAACGTATATGATCTTTTTCTTTATAGAAAGTCTTAACTGTAGCTTCGTCACCAACTAAAGCTACTACCATTTCTCCATTACGTGCACTATCTTGTTTTTTTACAAGTATTAAATCTCCATCTAAAATACCTGCTTCTATCATACTTTCTCCTCTAACTTTTAGCATAAATGCTTCACTATTTCCAACAAAGTCTATTGGAATTGGAAATGTATCTGTAACATTTTCAACTGCTAATATTGGTGCTCCTGCTGTAACTTTACCTATAACAGGTACTTCAGCAAGTTCTTTATGTGTATAAAAATCTTTAACAGATTTTTCTTTCTTTACTCCATCTGCACCTTTTAGAAGTCTAAGTGTTCTACCTTTTTGAGATTCTTTTTTTATAAATCCCTTTGATTCTAGTTGTGCTAGATATCCATGTACTGTTGCTGTTGAACTTAATCCAACAGCCTTTCCTATTTCTCTAACTGATGGTGGATAGCCGTTTGTTTGTATTTGTTTTTCAATAAATTTTAATATGGCTCTTTCTCTTTTATTTAGTCCATTTGCATCCTTTTTCATTTAATCACGCTCCTAATTTTTTTAGTATTTTATCATACAAACATTTAATTGTCAAACATAAGTTTAAAAATTTGCTTTTTTATTTATATTGTAGTAAAATGCTGTTATTAATTTTATTTTTATGGAGGCTATTATGATAGATATAAAACTTATTAGAGAAAATCCTGAACTTGTAAAAGAAAATATTCGTAAAAAATTTCAAAATCACAAATTAGTTTTGGTTGATGAGATTTTAGATTTAGATGTAAAAAATAGAAAAGCAAAACTTCATGGTGATGAATTAAGAATGAACAGAAAAAATTTAAGTAATCAAATTGGTTCTTTAATGCGTGAAGGTAAAAAAGAAGAAGCAGAAAAAATAAAAGAAGAAGTTCAAGAAATAAACTCTGAACTTGAGGAAAATGAAAAATTAGAAACTGAATATGCTGAAGAAATAAAATCTAGAATGATGAAAATACCTAACATTATGCATGAATCTGTTCCAATAGGTGAAGACGATAGTAAAAATGTTGAAATAAAAAAATATGGCGAACCTGTAGTTCCAGATTATGAAATTCCATTTCACGGTGAAATTTTAGAAAATTTGGGTGGACTTGATTTAGATAGTGCTAGAAGAGTTGCTGGAAATGGTTTCTATTATCTTTTAGGAGATGTTGCAAGGCTTCATTCTGCAGTTCTTACTTATGCAAGAGATTTTATGATTAATAAAGGTTTTACATATTGTATTCCACCTTACATGATTCGCTCTGATGTTGTTACAGGTGTTATGAGCTTTGAAGAAATGGATGCAATGATGTACAAAATTGAAGGCGAGGATTTATATTTAATTGGTACAAGCGAACATTCCATGATTGGACGTTTTAAAGACCAAATATTAAAAAAAGAAGATTTACCTTATAATTTAACTTCATATTCACCTTGTTTTAGAAAAGAAAAAGGTGCTCATGGTATTGAAGAACGTGGTGTTTATAGAATACATCAATTTGAAAAACAAGAAATGATTGTTGTATGTGAACCAGAAGATAGTTGGAATTGGTACGATAAAATGTGGTCTTATACTGTTGAATTATTTAGAAGTATGGATGTACCTGTTAGAACATTGGAATGTTGTAGTGGAGATTTAGCAGATTTAAAAGCTAAAAGTTGCGATGTAGAAGCTTGGAGTCCAAGACAAAAGAAATATTTTGAAGTTGGAAGTTGTTCAAATTTAACAGATGCACAATCTAGACGTTTAGGCATTCGTATTAAAGGTGATAAAGGAAATTATTTACCACATACTTTAAATAATACTGTTGTTGCCCCACCTCGTATGTTAATTGCTATTGTTGAAAATAATTATCAACCAGATGGAAGCATTAAAATTCCGGAAGTTCTAAGACCTTATATGGGTGGAATTGAAAAGATTTCACCTAAAAAATAAAATGTATTTTATAGATGTTTGAGGTTCGAAATAAATGCAAATCTTCCAAGAAATCACCCTAAAATCTAACCTCCAATCTCTTACATCAAAAATAGAAATTTTCTTATAATGCCAACTAATGTAGCGGCGGTCATTGACCGCCATAAATAATATTCAATAAAAGGAGTAAAAAAATGATAATTAAAAATCCAAAATTTGAAGTTTCTGCTGTTAATCCTAAACAATATCCTAGTAATAATTTACCAGAAATTGTTTTAGTTGGTAAATCTAATGTTGGTAAATCTTCTTTTATAAATACTATGATTAACAGAAAAAAACTTGCAAGGACAAGTAGTGAACCTGGAAAAACCAGACAATTAAACTTTTATAATATGGATGAAAAATTTTATTTTGTTGATTTACCTGGATATGGCTACAGCAAAATGTCTAAAAAAGAACAAGAACAAGTAGGTAATTTTATTGAAGAATATTTATTCAATAGAAAACAAATAGCTTTAATAATTTTCTTAGTTGACATTCGTCATAAACCAACTGAAAATGATAAACTAATGTATAATTATGTTATAAGTTCAAAGCTACCTTTCATTATTTTAACAAATAAAGCTGATAAAATTGCGGTAACTAAAGTTGATGGAGCTTGCAAAGAAATACAAAATGAACTAAATCCAATTGGAGATGCAATTTGCATGCCTTTCTCCTCTGAAAGAAAAATATATTCTGATAACGTTTGGAAAGAAATAGAGAGCATTTTATAAATGCTCTCTATCTTTCTCTTGGATCATCTTCCTCCGAAATCTCATAGTTAATTCTTCCTTTGAAACCTTGTCTTTTTAATAATTCATTATAATCTTCTATTTTTTCTTTGTTTTTTGTTACTAATCTTGTCTTTTCAGCATCAATAGCACTTGCTAAAAATGCTTTTTCTTCTTTTCTTTTTATATTTGATATTTCATAGTTTTCATCTGGTTCAATTCTATCTAAGAAAGAATTATATATTTCTTCTTCTTTTTCAGTTAATCCAAAAGTATTTTGTTTATGTTTATAACTAAACAATCTGTTAATTTGAAACTTTTTACTGATATCTTCCTTTTTATCTCCCTTCGAAATTCTAACTTTTAATTTAGATATATCTAAATTATTATTTATATAAAATTCTTCTGCTTCTTTATTTCTTCCAACACTGTATAACTTTATATAATTATATTCATTTGTAGTATTAAAGTTTCTTTCCTGATTTTGTAAATACTTAATTGAATTTAGGAAAATATCGTTTTCTATTGACTCTCTGTGAACTTTTTTATAAGTTTCTCTTATTTCTGGATTCTTTACTAAAATGGCTCTTAGAATTTCTTTATTTTCTATTAGTATTTCTTCAATATTATCTTGTTTATTTAAAGCTGTAACTTCTTCAACAATTTTATCTGCTTTACGCATATTATCTAATTCATCTGTTGAATAATTGTCCATATCTTGTAGTATATCTTTATTATCTTTTATTTTTACATTTTCTACTGTATTTTTATCCCCAACATATAAAATTGTTTTAGATATATTTAAAGGTTCATTTTGATAATTTGTTAAAATTTGAGTTCCTTCTTGTGTTATTTTAATCTCATTATTATTTGCATACTCCCTTAATTCTTCAAAACTTGCTAAAATAGCATCTTTTTCTATACCGCCATATTGAAGATTTTCCTGAAATTCCAGTAGGTCCTCAAATTTTTCTTGTATTGTTTTTAAGTTTCCCCTATTAAAATTAGCCATAACTATTTCATCTTTATTTCCACAACTTAAAGAAACAATATAATTGTACTCGCTTTGTTTGCTAAGCCTTCTAATTTTTAAATCTTCTTTGGATATTTTTTCTGGCTCAAATCTAGTATATGTGCTAATACATTTATTTTGTTCATCCTTTAATTTTTCTATTTGTTCTTTACTACTCTTTACCTCTTTTGCTACACTTTTTACTTTTGCAACAATAGCATCTATTTGCTCTTGTTGTGTTTTTATCTGTATGCTTTGTTCTTCAAGTTTTGCATTTTGCATTGAAATTGTTGCATCTGCAAGTTGCTTTTGCTTTCCTTTGTTCATAAAATCAAATAATCCCATTTTTTTATATTCCTTTTCTATTGTATTTTTTTCTTTATTCTCTTTAGTGCTTCTTGTCTATCTAATAAAACAACATGTCCACACTTTTTGCATTTCATACGAAATTTTACTCCAATTCCAGTTAATTCCCACATATTATTACCACATGGATGGCCTTTTTTGGTTATTACTACATCCCCTATATTATAAATCATTATTATAACACCTCTGTTGCTTTTACAATTACTCTTTGTTTACTATCATTTGTACAAGTAATTAATGTTACTTCCTTCTTTCCTCCAGTTAATTGACTAGTACAAGCCACATCCTCTGGGTCTACTGTATATTTATCATATACTGAATATTTTAATGTTTTTCCACTTAAGTCTGTTAATTCTATAATATCTCCATTGACTAATGTTGGAACTTTACTAAAGAATTTTGTATTTCTATAGTTATGTGCAACTATACAGAAATTACCTACTTGATTTGGTTCTGGTCCCCAAAATTTATTTGGAGCAATTTTTAGTAATTCATCTGATGCTTCTGAAAGAACAGGATAATTAACTCCTATTTTTGGTATATTTATAATAGCAACTGTTGAATACTTAGTTCCTGCTGCAGTTGTTTGAACTTCTGAACTAAAGGCTGCTGATTCACTTGATGAAGTATCTTCCTGATTATCATCTAATATAACAACTAATACATCACCTTCGTTTTGCATTGCCGTATCATCTTCATTTGTACTAACATCCACATTTGCTAAAATCTCTTGTGATAATTTTTCATTTTTATATTTATCATATTCTTGATAAATATAGTAACTTCCTAAAATCAATACCAAAATAACTGAAAGAATAAATTGAATTCTATAAACTTTTTTCTTTTTTCTTAACTCTGGTGTTACATATAATTTTTCAGTTACAAGAATTTGATTCATATATTTTCTCCTCTAAAAACTAAAATCTCTCAAAATAATTATATCATATAGTTATGATGTTTTTAAATAGTTTATTTAGTTTTTTTTGAGTTTTTTTCATCTTCTTTTAAGACTATATTTTCAAATAGTTCTTCTAAATTGTATTTTGAGTTTAATTCCTCTAAATTTTTATTTTTCTCTGTATCTGTTTCTCTTTTTAACATATTTTCCTCCTATATTTTATTTGCAATATTAGCAAAATCTTGTATTGATAATTTTTCTGCTCTTATATTTTCATATATATTTAATTGTTTTAATATTTCAATTATTTTATTTTTTTCAATAAATCCACTATTGCTTAAAGAATTTACTAAAGTTTTTCTTCTTTGCATAAATGCAATTTTTATTAGTTTAAAAAATAATTCTTCATTGTTTACATTAACTGGTGGATTTTCTCTTATTTTTAAATTAATTACATCAGATTCAACAGATGGCTCCGGAATAAATGAGCTTTTATCTACAATTCTAACATTTTCAGAATCAGCATAATAATAAACAGAATATGTTATTGCTCCAGTAAATTTTTCACCTGGAACAGCTATTAGCCTTTCTGCAACTTCCTTTTGTACCATTACTGTTATACTTTGTAAATCTAATCTTTCTTCTAATAACTTCATTATTATTGGAGTAGTAATATAATATGGTAAATTAGCTACTATTTTTACATTTTTTATGTTTCCATTTTTTTCTTCTTTAATTAATTTATGTAAGTCAACTTTTAAAATATCTTCATTAATTATTTCAAAATTTTCATACAAAAAAAATCTTTCTTTTAGAATGTCTATCATTCTATCATCTAATTCTACACATATAACTTTTCCAGCTCTTTCTAAAATGAATTTTGTAAGTGTTCCTAACCCTGGACCAATTTCTATAACTAAATCTTCTTTATTTATATTGGCAGAATCACATGCATCTATAATAACACTTTCATCTATCAAAAAATTTTGTCCTAGATTTTTATTAGCAGTAATTCCATATTTCTTCATTAAAAACTTTGTTTCTTCAAATAAATTCATAAATCTCTCCTCTTATGAAATTATACAATATAACCTTTTTTTTGTAAACAAATTAGTCCAACCATTATTTGATATTCTATGTAACTTGTTTCAAATGATTCAATTTGTAGCTATTATTTTTTAATAAAATTTCTATTACATCAATCCTTGTATATAATTCATATAAATTATGTAAGTGTATATAATATCTTGCTGCTTTATAAATGTGTTTTTGTTTTACATTTGTTACAGCTTCAGCAGGTGTACCATATGAATAATTGCTTCTTGTTTTTACCTCTATAAAAACCAATTCTTCCTTCTTTAAATCAAATGCTACAATATCTATTTCTCCTGTTTTACATGTAAAATTTCTTTCTATAATTTTATATCCTAATTCTTCTAAATATTTGCTTGCTATGTTTTCCCCTTTAACTCCTACTATATGTCTTTGATACATCTTTTTACTTCCTTTTTATCATATTTCCTGGCATTACTTCTATTAAATTTTCCATTTCCATCATTGTTATTAAATAATTCAACTCACTTATTTTACATTTTAAATTGCTGCATATAATATCTATAGGTGTTAGTTCATATGTTAAGCAGTTATATATTGGTTTGTATTCTTCCGCAATTTCTATGTTTTTTTCATTTTCCTCTTTCACTTCATTATTTTGTATTATTTTTAGTTCTTCTAAAATATCTTCTGTTGAAACAATTAACTTTGCTCCTTGTTGAATAAGTCTATTATTCCCCACTCCTGTTTTTGTTCCTAAACTGTGTGGCAAACAGAATACTTTTTTTCCTTGATTTATAGCAAGTCCTGCTGTAATACTTGTTCCGCTTCTATAAGCAGATTCTATTACTAATGTTCCGAATAGAAAGTCCACTTACTATTCTATTTCTTTGTGGAAAATATTTACTCTCTGCCTCCGTTTCTGGTTCATATTCTGATATAACAAGACCATCATTATATATTATTTCTTTATACAAGTATGTATTTTCTTTTGGAAATATTTTATTAAGACCGCATCCTAAAACTGCTATTGTTTTACCTCCACTTTGCAGGCAACTGGTATGTGCCACTGTGTCTATACCTTTTGCCATTCCACTTGTAATTACAAGTCCAGCCTCTGTTAGTTCACTTGAAAATTTTGCACACATTTTTACTCCATATTCACTGCAACATCTTGAACCAATTATTGATATTGATTTATGCTTTAATAAACTAATATTCCCCTCACAATATAGCTGCATAGGTGGATTTTCTATATTCTTCAAAACCTGTGGAAAATCTTTATCTTCAATTGTAATTTTCCTCATATTTTACTCATCTCCAATATTTTCTATCTAAACTTCTATACTGAACTGCTTCTGCTACATGCTTTGCTTCTATATTTTTCTTTTCATCCAAATCTGCAATAGTTCTAGAAACCTTTAATATTCTATCATGTGCTCTTGCACTTAAACCTAATTTTTCTATTGCATTCTTCAGTATCTTCTTTCCATTTTCATCTAATTTGCAATACTTATTCATTAGTTTTGGTGTTAATTCTGAATTTGAAAAAATACCATTTTCTTTATATCTTTCTATTTGTATTTTCCTTGCTTTATTTACTCTTTCTCTTATTTTTTCAGAGCTTTCACTAGGTTGTTCGTTTTCTAACTTGCTATATTTTACATTTGGAACTTCTACTTGTATATCTATTCTATCTAACAATGGTCCACTTATTTTTCCTATGTATTTTGCTATTGCTGTGTCTGAACATGTACACTCTTTATCCTTAGAGCCATAGTAGCCACATGGACATGGATTTAAAGATACCACTAACATACAATTGCAAGGATATGTTAAACTTGCATTTACCCTAGAAATTGATATTTTCTTATCTTCTAAAGGTGTTCTCATTACCTCTAAAGTATGTTTATTAAATTCTGTTAGCTCATCTAAAAATAAAACTCCATAATGAGCTAAGCTTACCTCTCCTGGTTTAGGTATTCTTCCTCCTCCAACTAATGATACAGATGAAATTGTATGATGTGGACTTCTAAATGGCCTTGAGGTTATTAATGGTATATCTGCTGGTAGCACCCCTGCAATACTGTGTATTTTAGTTATTTCTAAAGCTTCATCAAAAGTTAAATTTGGAAGAATTGTCGGAATTCTTCTTGCCATCATTGTTTTTCCGAGACCCTGGACTGCCTATAAGCATGCAATTATGACCTCCACTCGCAGCAACTTCTATGGCTCTTTTTATATTTTCTTGACCTTTTACTTCTGAAAAGTCAAACAGATACTTATCTTTTACTTCAAATAATTTTTTAATATCTATTTCCTGTTTTTCTATTTTTATTTTTCCATTTAAAAAATTTACAACTTGCATTAAGTCGTGTGCTGGAATTACATTTATATTTTTTACAACTGCCGCTTCTTTTGCATTTTCTCGTGGTAAAATAATGTTTTTAACGCCTAATTTTGCTGCTTCTATACAAATAGGAAGTACACCTGTTACTTTATTTAATTTTCCATCTAAAGATAATTCTCCTATAAAGACATAATCTGATAAATCTTTATTTTCTATACTTTCCATAGATTTTAAGATTCCTACCGCAATTGGTAAATCAAATAGTGAACCTTCTTTTCTTGTATTTGCAGGAGATAAATTAACTATTATTTTCCTGCTTTCAAAATTTAGCCTAGAATTTTTTATTGCAGTCCTTACTCTTTCCTTTGATTCTTTTACACTAACATCTGGCAAACCTACAATATCAAAACTAGGAAGTCCTGCAGATGTATCTACTTCAACATTTATTAAATAACCTTCTAATCCATGCAATCCCATGCTTTGTATGATTGATAACATTTTTCCTCCTAATAAAAAAGAGCAAAACATATGTATTAGGTAGTTAAAAATCCCCTACCTTTACATATGTTTTGCTCCCTATATTTTATTTTTAATATTTTTATCATATATTTTTTATTTTAGCAAGTAAAATCGTTCGACAGAATTTTACATTATTTTCAAATTCTAATAATTTTTATATTCACTTACATAACTTCCGGAACTTATATTTCCAATATTTACTGTTCCTGTTCCTCCCCATGTTCTTTCATATTTTTCGTTGAATTTTCCTCCATTAACTTTTGTTGTTCCTATTTTAATAATTGTATCTGAAAATACATTTATACTTCCACCGCCAGATGAACCTCCAACGCCTCCATATGAATAAGCAGCACCTGCTATAACTCCACAACTTTCTAGACTTCCATTGTTTTCAAATTCATTTGAGTATATAACCATTAATCCACCTGTTCCGCTTTTATTTCCAGTATCTCCCCCTGTTCCTACTGGATTTCCTGCTCCATTTCCTGCTCCTGGTTGTCCATTACCTCCTGGTCCGCCATTTTCGCTTCCATTTCCACCATTCACTTCATTATTTCCAGCACCTCCGGCCACCTGAACCTCCTGAATATGATGTTCCTCTTGCTCCATTACCTCCAACTGCAGTACTGTAGAATGATGATCCACCAGCTCCTCCGCCAGTTTGTCTTCCTGTTGCATTTTTTGGTTTAATTATTATATTACTGTTTACATTTACACCAGGCGCTCCTTCGGCTCCATATTTTGGAACAATTTCATAAGTTCCATCATTATTTTTCCATAAATATATATCCTGACCTTCTGCAAATGCACCTCTTGCTGTCATACTAATTGTTCCATTATTTATTAGTTTTCCTGTGCAGTAAATAATTAAACCTTTAGGACCTCCATACCCATTGTCACTTTTAGTTGTTGTTAAAGTTACACCACTATTTATTGTTAAATCTCCTTCAATTTTTAAAACTACTGTATTTTGAGCCATATTTTCATTTGTTGTTCCTGTCGCTACATCTGTTTGTTTATCTCCAAATTCATATATTTTATTATTTAAAGTTGCTCCTTCAATATTAGTGTTTCCATCTAAGGTTACGTTTTCTTTTATTACTATTGAATGTAAATTATATTTTTCATTGTTTATTGTTTTTTCTGTATAACCAGTTTCATTTATTTCATCTATTATTCCTAGTAATCCTAAATTCTTCTCTTGTTTATCAATATCTTCTTCAAGAA
Source organism: uncultured Clostridia bacterium (assembly GCA_934155165.1). Lineage (GTDB taxonomy): Bacteria > Bacillota > Clostridia > TANB77 > CAG-508 > Merdicola. Next base: position 37,503 of record CAKPGS010000007.1, read on the forward strand.
TATTCCCATTATTATCTACCATATATTTTTTCTTAGAGGTATTTATAACTGTATATTGTTTACTTGTATCATAACTGCCTGTTAAATTATTTGCTTCTAATTCTTTTAAAAAGATTTCTCTATCAAATTCTCCATTTTTGTTTCTAGAAGCTAATACAGACAATTTTACTCTTTCTTCTTCATCTGCACTATTACTTTTTTCTTTTGCAATATTAGCTTTATTAATTATTCCATTTTCTCCAATTATCATATTTAATGTAACAGCCGCAAGAATTAACAATATAATTATTGTTATTATCAAAGCTATTAATGTGATTGCGGTGTTAGAGGTTGAAACATTTGTATCAAGTTCTCTTTCACATACTTTATTTTTCTTTAATATGTTACCTTTGTATGCATCATTAATATTTTTAAAAATTTTATTCATATTTTTGCCCTCTTTTGTATTCATTATTTTCTCAATTATATATTAATTTATTTTTATTGACAAGCATTTCTTTTAAATATATAATTTTATAAGTTTATAGCGGAGGTATTTGAAATGGCAAATGGTGAAATTGATTTTTATGATAAATCAACTCTTAAATCTTATAATTTAACAAGTAGTATGAGATACCAGCTTTCAATGTTAGATAAATTGGATATTTTTACTAGAAAACACTCTGAAAATGTTGCAAGTATTGTTTGTAGACTTTGCGAATATTTACATTTAAGTAAAAATTTTACATCATATTGTACTATTTGTGCATACTTACATGATATAGGCAAAATTTTTATTCCGCCTGAAATTTTACAAAAACCTACAAAATTAACAGATTCAGAATATGAAATTATAAAAACACATACTATTTTGGGCTATAAAATGTGTATGGATGATTTAGAATTACGACCTTACGCTTTAGGTCCAAAATATCATCATGAATGTCTAAACGGAACAGGTTATCCTGAGGGACTAAAAGGAAATGAAATACCTTTAGAAGATCAAATAATAAAAGTTGCAGATGAATACGATGCTATTGTTAGTAAAAGACAATATAAAACACATGTTAAGATTTCTGAAACTTTAAAAATTCTTATAAAAGAAGCACAACCTTCCACTAAAGAAGTGGCTCTGGATAATGCTGCAAATGGTGTAAAAGTCGGTCGTTTAAATAAAAAAGTTGTTAAAACATTATTTAAAGTTGTTATTGAAGATACAGAATATGAAATTAGTTGCTTACTCGGTTATATAGACTACTTAAAGGATGAAATAAAAAGATTAGAAACAATACTAAATTATGAAAATAAAATGAGAGCTTCTAAAACTGAAAAAAAGCAAAATTATTTTAAAGAGGGCATGAAACAGTTATTTAGTGAAGGAGAAAATTTTGATAATTACTATAATGTATTATGCGAATATCAGGAAGCTCTTAAAAATAGAAACGAAATTATAAATGCTCTATACAACGAAATTAAAATTATAAAAAAATTGAAGGTATAATTATAAATTTTAAAAAATAATAGTTGCAAAGCTTAAACTTTGCAACTATTATTTTTTATTTTATTTTTTTGCTTTTATTTATAACTATAAAGCTTAGAATACCTAATATTATTAGTATAACACATTTTCCATATCTTGCACCTGCATAAAGTAATGCATTTTTAGCTGTTGTTGTATCTCCTTGTTTAGAACCTTTGTTATTATTCACAGTTTCTGTATCATTAGTATTGTTTTTATTGTTGTCATCATTAGTATCATTATCTTTTTTATTTTTATCATTCTCTACAATACCATTTCCTGCAAGAAATTCTACTGTTCCATCTTCCTTTACTACAAATTTATATTCTTCTGTATTTAGAATATAGTCATTTTCAACACTTGATTGTTTATAAATATATTCTCCTGGTTCCAAGTTTTTAAACTCTACATTTCCATTTTCATCTGTAAGTGCACTCCCCATAAGTTTACCATCTTTATAGATTTCTATTCTTGATTTTTGTATTCCATTTTTATTTTGCTTATCTATATTTTTTATTATTATATCTGCTGTTTTTACTTCTTTAGGCTCTAATTTATAATATAATTTTAATACTAGACTTCCATCTCCTGCTATGGTTCCACTTGCTACTCTATTTGCATTTGTTGTATCTTCTGTGTATCCTTCATAAGCTTTTGCTTTTGCTGTTACACTTGCTCCTGTTGTTCCACTTAAGTTTTCTGTTTCATCTGCTGTACTTCCATAACTTCCATCTGCTCTTTGTTTATAATGTTCTACTTTATATTCTGTATTTGTATTTGCTTTATAATATAATTTTAATACTAA
>CAKPGS010000008.1 GCA_934155165.1 uncultured Clostridia bacterium
GAAGGAAGTACACTTACTTATGCTGAAACTTATGCTATTCTTTATAATGACAATAGCTTTAAAATAGAAGGAAAAGAACCTAGAGAAATATAAGAAGCTATTAATCATAAAAAGGCATTAGAATTAGTTTTTTATAATTTACAAAATAATGAAGAATTTGATGATGTATTATATATACAATTATAATCATGATGAGCAAGATATATTTACTAAAATTGCTAGATATCATATTGAATTTGAAAGAATACATCCTTTTGAGGATGGAAATGGAAGAACAGGTAGATTACTTATAAATTATGAGCTACTAAAAAATAATTTTCCACCTGTTGTTATAGCAAAAGAAGATAGAGTAAAATATTTTGAATTTTTGCGAAATAGCGATACTAATAGCTTAGCTGAATGGTTAAAGAATTTATCTACTAAAGAAATAGAAAGAATGGAAAAGTTTGGGTTTAATCAATAAATTAACAAAGTATATAGAAATAATAAAGTAGGAGGAAAAAATGCAGATTTGTAAGTACTGTAACGAATCTATGTTGGGAGAATTTGAAACATTATCTAATAATTCTTATTTTTTCTTTTATAATTGTCCAAAATGTGGAAGTGTTTATGAAGGAAAAGCTAAGAAAAATATAAATGACACAAAAATTTTAGAAAAAAGATGGTTTAATCCAAGTAAAAATAATTTCGAATAAAATTTTAATGCATTCAATATTAAAAAATATTTTTATAAATATTTAGAGCAAGTCAAATTTTGACTTGCTCTTTTGATTATTAATGCTTTCTTAATTCCGTATTTTCAAATAAAGTTAATATGTTGTCTAAGGCTTTTTTTATTTCTGCTTCAGATTTTCCCTTTAAAACATAATACAAATCTTTATTTTTACAACCGGAAAGATGTAAAATTTCTCCTACTGAGATAAACGGACTAAATACTCCCTCATTACAAGAATCGTAATATGGACATTTTTCAATACATACTTTGGAATATTCTGCACCTCTTGAAGAATCTTTTATTTGAACCCACTGTTCTCCAATAAAATACCCACTTCTTGGAATTCCAAATGTATTCCACATATGGTATTTTTCTTTGCTGCTATCAGAAATCGTCTCCAAATATTCAATTATTCCTTCTAATGGTGCATATGAGGTTCTTCCAAACATTATTGCTTCTTCGCCATTAAGATTTTTATTAGTACCAAAATACTCGTTTCGAATAATTAAATCCAATATTTTGATATTCACGCCTAAAGCAATCGATTTATTAATTAATGCTTTAACCTCGCTTATATTCTGTTTTGTTACTACGATATTGAATCTTGTTTGGATTTTTCGCTTTACTAGTTCTATTGCTAAATTTTGTACTTTCTGTGATAAACATTTTGGATAATGAATACCATTTATATATTCATTTACAGAATCTACACTTATTACAATATCCATTCGTTCTTTATATAACTCAATAATATTTAATAATTCTTTATTATCAAGTTTATATCCATTTGTATTTAAGCGAATTTTTGTATTATCACTTAGTTCCATTATATAGCAAATTAAACTTGGTAAATAACTTACTGCAGTTGGTTCGCCACCAGTAATGCGAAAAGTAGTAATTCCTAATTCGTAAGCAACTTTAATTATTTTTTTCAAGCTTTGAAAATTTAGAGTTCCTTTCACATTAGGAAGTATACTTTCACCAGTCGGCTTGCAATAAAAACAATTACAATTACAGTTAGTCGTTATTGCAACTGCTAAATAGTTTATCCGTTTGTTGTTCATAATAATCATCCTTTCTTGTTTTGTTTAAATTATCATCAAAACCATCATACTTTATGTAACTAATTTCACATAAAAAGCTAATATGATTATAACATGATTTTTTTAATCTTTATAATACATATTTGTATTTCTGATATAACTAAAAGTTATGATGAAATTTATATTAACAGTTTTCTGTTCATAAAAATTATTACTAATTATGCAAATAAAGTAATAAATAGCAATAATTATAAGAATAATGTCAAGAAGATTATATTATTTGAAAAGTGAATTAAATAGTGTTAAAATACTGAAACTATTTTTAAAGATGAATTTATTAAAGTATTAGACCATCATAATATTTCTCTTGTACCTGTTTGGGATCAAAATAATAAATTACATTTTAGAATTGCTTGTCAAAAACATAAAATAAACAAATTGTTTATCAATGAACTAAAAAGGATAGAAATAGAGAAATATATAATACTATTATAGATGGAGGAAAATATGGAAAAATTAATTTATTTAACGACAAATCCTAATAAGGTAAATGAAGCAAATGAATTCTTTGGAAAAAAATATGGGTTTAATTTAGAAATTGTTAATCCAGATTTTGAAATATTAGAAATTCAAGCAGAAAGTTGTATAGATGTAGTAGCATTTAGTGCTGAATATGCAGCAAATAAATTAAATTTACCAGTATTGAAATCAGACAGTGTGATGCATTAGGGGGACTTCCAGGTCCATATAATCATTATTTTGATACACAAATAGGTATTGAAAAATTCTTAGAATTGTTTAAAAATGAAAAAAATAGAAAAGCAAGATTAGAACATTGTTTTGCCTTCTGTGAACCGGGTGAAAAAGCAATAGTTTTTTCTGGAGGAGGTACAGGAACAATAGCATATGAAGCAAAAGGAACAAGAGGCAGATGGCATGATAATTTTGCATTCGAACAAATTGAAATTAAAGAAAGAGCTCTGAATTATGAAATTAACCAATTACAACATCAAATTAAAACAGCTGAACTCATTGAAGCTAATTCTGATGAAGATGAAAGTGTTATCAAAGTTGGGTCTGAGATTAGAGTATATATGGAATACTCTGATGGAGATGGCGAAGAAGATACATTCATCTTAACAGGTGGGCAGGGAAAAATTAATGAAAATAAAGTTTCTGTAAATTCACCGATTGGAGAATGCATTTTAGGAAAAACAGTTGGATTTGAAGGACAGTATAGTGTTAATGGAAATATCATTAAAATTAAGGTTCTAAAAGTCAAGTAGGTAACTTTTAAATTATTTGTATTAAAAATCAGAAATCTTATTAGAAATCTAAAAAACTATGTGGAACGCAATAACATTCTACATAGTTTTATTTATATATTATTAAAAATTGAGCTATACCCAAATAGATGGACTTGATTTTCGCCCCACCCTTAGGCTTCTTTATTTTATTTATATTTATAAGTAGTAGCAGTCTTTTCTGTGGAAATTGTTGTGAATTTTAAATTTTAAAATTTTCTTTTATTATTTTTATCAAAAAATTTACTTCTTTTTTTCTATCTGTTTTAAAATACATTCCAAATTCAACAGGTTCAAGATTTAATTCTGTTTTTAATTCTGTTAAATTATATTTTTCTAATTTAGTAGAATCTATATATTCTCTCGTTATTAGTCCGATTGAGTTACTTTTACTTGCAAGCTCTAAAATTGTATTATAGCTTGAATTTCTCAAATCTAAATTTTTATTATCTAATAAATTTACTAACCTTATAACAGTTTGTGCATATTTTCTCGGTACATATATAGTTGTATTTTCTAATTCTTTTTTACTCACTATTTTATTTGCAAAATTTGAGTCTTTATTTGCTATAAAAATATCATTTAGAAATCCAATATGTAAATATTCTATGCCTCTTAATTTAACATCATTTATTTTTTTACAAAATACTATATCTAGCTCCCTATTTTCTAACATTTTTAACATCTCATTTGTTTCAAGACACTTTAAATTTAAATTAATATTTGGATATTCTAAATAAAATTTGTTTATACATTCTCCAAAAATTATATTTAATAAATGATTGTGAGATCCAATATTAACATTTTTATCTTTACTAAAATTATTATCTACTTTTATAATTTCATTTATAGGATTTTTTAGACTTTCATATAACTCCAATCCTACTTCTGTTAACATTAAGCCTTTATTGCTTCTTTTAAATAATGTTATTCCTATTATATTTTCCAATTTTTTTATGTGTTTTGTTACAGCAGGTTGAGAAATATTTAATTTTTCACTTGCTTTAGTAACATTTAGTTCATTTGCTACTACTACAAATATTTTATATAACTCTAAATTTACCATTATAATCATCCCTATTTATATATTATATTACTTATAATAACACAAAAAGCATTTTTATACTACTTTAAATTGTAATCTAATTTTCTACATTTCTTCTTAATCTTCATGCCAATCATAACTACTAGAATTAGCTTTTGCACATTCTTTCATAATATAATTTATCATGTGAGCAATATTTGATAAGAATTAGTCAAACTATTTTATACAATTTATAGAATTAATTTTTGTATTCTCTTTTTAGTAGTGGTATAATAAAGGCAATTTTTAATTAGAAAGGTTTTTAATATGTCAGATATTACTAAAAGAGCTTTGGCTAGTTCCCTAAAAGATTTACTCTCTAAATATAAATTTAATAAAATTACTATAAAAGATATTACTGAAAATTGTGGTGTTAATAGGCAAACTTTTTATTATCATTTTAAAGATATTTATGATTTATTAGAGTGGATTTATAAAAATGAAGTTATACTTGAGATAGAAGAAAAAGCTACTTATGAAACTTGGCAGCAGGGGTTAATGTATATTTTTGAGTATGTATTAAAAAATAAGAATTTTGTTAGAAATACCTATGATTCTATAAGTAAAGATTTGCTATTAAATTTTATTTATGCTCAAACTAATATTTTAATTATGGATGTAATTGAAGAAAAATCTAAGAATATTAATATTAGTAATGAAGATAAAATGTTTATTGCTAATTTTTATAAATATGGTTTTGTAGGATTATTGCAAGATTGGATTGAGTCTGGAATGAAACAAAAACCTATAAACATTATTAATAAATTATCTGTAATGATTGATGGAAGTTTTGATAATGCTTTTTATAATTTTCAAAATTTAGACAAATAAAAGCAAATGTATAAATTTTATACATTTGCTTTTATTTGTTTATTGTATATTTTTTAATGTTATTTTTATAATAACTTATACAAAGGAGGAATTTATATGTATTATAGTAATGGGAATTATGAAGCTTTTGCTCATCCAAAAAAGCCAGAAGGAGTTGATAATAAGTCTGCATACTTAGTTGGTGCTGGTCTTGCATCTCTTGCTGCTGCTTGTTTTTTAGTTCGTGATGGTCAAATGAAAGGTGAAAATATTCATATTTTAGAAGAATCTAAAATATCTGGTGGAGCCTGTGATGGAATAAAAGATTCTAATAAAGGATTTATTATTCGTGGTGGAAGAGAAATGGAAAATCATTTTGAATGTTTATGGGATTTATTCCGCTCAATTCCATCATTAGAAACAGAAGGTGCTTCTGTTTTAGATGAATATTATTGGCTTAATAAAAAAGATCCAAATTATTCATTAATGAGAGCAACTGTAAATAGAGGAGAAGATGCTCACACAGATGGTAAATTTGGTTTATCTGAAAAAGCCTCTATGGAAATTATAAAATTATTTATGACTAAAGATGAAGATTTATATGATAAAACAATTAACGATGTATTTACAGAAGAATTCTTTGCTTCAAACTTTTGGTTATATTGGAGAACTATGTTTGCTTTTGAAACTTGGCATAGTGCTTTAGAAATGAAACTATATATTCAAAGATTTATTCACCATATTGGTGGATTACCTGATTTTTCTGCTCTTAAATTCACAAAATATAACCAATATGAATCTTTAATTTTGCCAATGGTAAAATATTTGGAAAGTCATGGGGTTCAAATTCAATATGATACAAAAGTAACTAATGTATTATTTGATATTGATGGAAAGAAAAAAATTGCTAAAGAAATTGTTTGTATTCATAATGGAAATGAGGAAACTATTCCATTAACAGTAAATGATTTAGTTTTTGTAACAAATGGAAGTTGTACAGAAAGAGCAATGCTTGGAGACCAAAACACTGCACCAGATTTAACTATTCAAAATGGAGAAGGTGCTTGTTGGGAATTATGGAGAAAAATCGCTATACAAAATGAGGAATTTGGACATCCAGATAAATTCTGCACAGACATTTCTAAAACAAATTGGGAGTCTGCAACTGTAACAACTTTAGATGATAAAATTCCACCATATATACAAAAAATTTGTAAAAGAGATCCTTTTAGTGGTAGAGTTGTAACTGGAGGAATAGTTTCTGTAAAGGATTCAAATTGGATGTTAAGTTGGACTATAAATAGACAACCTCACTTTAAAAATCAACCAAAAGACCAACTTGTTGTATGGGTTTATGGATTATTTACTAATGTCCCAGGAAATTATATAAAGAAACCAATGAGAGAATGTACAGGTAAAGAAATAACAGAAGAATGGCTATATCATTTAGGTGTTCCAGAAGATAAAATAGAAGAATTGGCAACTAACTCTGCTAGCTGTGTTCCTTGTATGATGCCATATATAACTGCATTCTTTATGCCTAGAACCGCTGGTGATAGACCAAAAGTTGTTCCAGATGGATGTAAAAACTTTGCATTTTTAGGTCAATTTGCAGATACAGTTAGAGATACAGTATTTACAACAGAATATTCTGTAAGAACTGCTATGGAAGCTGTTTACACATTATTGGATATTGATAGAGGCGTTCCAGAAGTTTTCGGCTCATGCTACGATGTTCGTGTTTTACTAGATTCAACATCTAAAATGATGGATGGTAAAAAAATTACAGATTTAAAATTGCCTTTTGCAGCAAATATGGCTCTAAAAAAAGGCTTAAAAGAAATTGAAGGAACAGTTATTGAAGATTTAATAAAAAGATATAATTTAATTTAATTTTTTATATTGAGGCAGACTTAAGGCGTCTGCCTCTACAACATTTTACATTAGAAATATAATATTTTGAATTTTTATTATTTTTTCCTCATATACTTTTTTAGGTGATTTTTTTGAGGAAGTTGAAAGTTTTTTTAATAAATGGAATTGTATTAACTGCTACATCTTTTTTATTACAGACAATAGGTTTATTTTTTAATGTTTACATTTCCAATAAAATTGGTTCTGAATCTGTTGGTGTGTTTCAACTTTTAATGTCTGTGTATACTTTTTTTATTACTTTTGCTCTTTCTGGTATTAATTTATCTTGCATGAGAATTATTTCTGAAGAAATTGCTAAAGGTTTTTCTGGAAATACAAAAAAGGCTATGAAATATTGTTTAGCTTATAGTCTTTTATTTGGTGGTCTCGCTGGAGTTTTGTTATTTGCTTTTACACCTTTTATTTCTACAAATTGGCTACATGGTAAGGTTTCTTTTACTCCGCTATATATTATTTCTTTCTCACTTCCTTTTTTAGCCTTATCGGCTGCTTTAAAAGGCTACTTTTCTGCCGTAAGGCGTGTTTCTAAAACTGCCTTTTCGGAAATTTTTGAACAAATTATACAAATAATTATAGTTACTTATTTGATAAATTTATTTATGCCTCCAACTGTTGATTATGCCTGCATTTCTTTGGTTTTAGGTGCTACAATTTCCGAGGTGTTTTCTTTTATTTTTATATTTATTTTATATAAAATAGATTCTAAACAATATAAAATGTCACCTAAAAATAATTCTAAGTTTTTAGGAAAATTGCTACATATTTCTTTGCCTATTGCTTTTACTTCATATGTTAGGTCTGGGCTTTCTACTTTACAACAATTACTTATACCCTTTAGATTAGAAAAGTCTGGTCTATCTTGTGAAACTGCTCTTTCACAGTATGGCCAAGTTAGCGGTATGGTAATGCCTATTATAATGTTTCCTAGTATTTTTATACTATCTTTTTGCAATTTGCTTATACCAGAATTTTCAGAATTTAATGTTCAAAATAAAAGAATTCAAATAAATTATAATATTACTAAAATTATTAAATATACTTTATATTTTTCTACTTGTATTTTTGGAATATTTTTATGTTTTAGCAAAGAGCTTTGTACTATTATTTATAATATGCCTGAACTTTCTACGTATTTGGTTATGTTATCTCCTACTATTATTTTAATTTATTTAGATAAAGTTGTAGATAGTATTTTAAAAGGATTAGATATGCAAGTTAGAGTTATGGGGATTAATATTTTAGATTTACTTTCTTGCTTAGGATTTATTTATTTTTTACTTCCTGTAGTTGGTATTAAAGGTTATTTATTTGTAATTTTATTTAGCGAAACTCTAAATTTTACTTTAAGTTTAAGAATTTTAATAAAGAAAACTCACTTTAAATTTGATATTACAAATATTATAAAACCTGCTTTTAGCTTAATTTGTAGCATTTTATTAATATTTATTTTTAAAGGATTTTTTGACTTACATATTGTTAATTTAATTATTCTTGTTTGTATGTTTATTGTTTTTTATTTGTTAATTTTAAAATTTCTAGAAAAACGAATATTATGAATTCACTTTAAATACTAGATTTTTTTGAAATTTCATGGTAAACTTTCATAAGTGTGAAAAGCTCTAATATAGTAATAATTTACTTTTTATCTTTTCGTTTTAGGCATTAGGAGATGATCTTTAATTGAAAAATAAAATTTTAGATTATGAACAAGTAAATGAAATTTTAGACAATTACACAAAAGAAAACATCTTCTCAGAAACAGATGATTTAGGAAAAACTGAATATAGTTTGAAAATTAGACATTTTATAGTTGGTAATGGTAACAACGACATAGTAATAACAGGTGCAACACATGGTAGCGAAATTATCACAACTGATTTTATTTTAAGATTAATGTCTGATATTCAAAATAATTCGAAAAAGTGGAACACTATTTTAAAAAACTTTAGGTTACATTTAATTCCCATGCTTAACCCTGAAGGTTATTTAATTTCTACTTGCGCAGTTAGAAAATTAATTCCTAGAAATATGTCTCAGGAAGAAGCAGAATTAATATGTAAAAAATATTATTCCGTATACAAAGCTGATGATATTGAAAATACAACTGACAAAAAACATATGTTAATGTTTAATAATATTGATTATAATTGCATTCCTGATGAATATTCCTCAATAAAAAATTCTTTAAAGAATATTTTTGAGAAATATCCAGATTTACCCAAAAACTGTTTACATATTTGGAGTTCAAATGCAAATGGAGTAGATATTCAGGCAAATTCAATTTATAATCCGAAAATATCTCAAATTTTAAATGGTAAAGATATCTTTATGAATAGTCCTAGACATAATAATATAAACATTTCTCATCCAGGACCTATAAATTGTCCTTTTGATAAGGAAAATGGATTCAAGGTTGAAAAGGAAACTTTAGCAATTAGTTCTCTACTTGATTCTTTACAAGAAAAAGGAAAATTATTTGCATATTTAAATTATCATAGTGCTGGAGGACTTATTTTTCAAAGACCTGCAATTACTCCAGAAGAAATACATTTATCTCAAGATAGTATGTTAAAAAAACAAATTGTAAATTATCTTTTTGCTAAAACTTATCAAGATAAAACCTACAAAAATACCGGTTTAAATGAAAATGGTACAGATAAAAAAGAAATATCCAAATATATTATATATACCAAAGACTCAAATGCAACATCTAGCAATGACATTTTTAGGCTTACATTTCCTAAGGATTTACTTATTGAACTTTCTGGAATGGGCGGTAACCCCATAGGGCCTTATGGCGATATTAAAGGAAATTATACAAATGCTATAAATTCAAATTTAGATGCAATTAATTATACTTTAAACGTTGCAAGTGTTGCCCAAATGATTGCAGAGCATAGTTATAGTGTTATAAAAAAGCTTGACCCAAAAGTTGATTATGAAACTTTAACAAGTGTTCAAGATATAATTTATAAGGAATTCGCTGAGAAAGTACAGTCTTTGGAAAAAAACGAAAAGGAAATAGAAAATGATTATGATAGATAACAAAATCACTGTTCTAATTAATTCAAATATTATAATTTTAAAATTTCCTAAATGTGGCATTGAAACTTCTGCATTTATTGGAAAGAACGGAGCAACTACAGATAAACACGAAGGTGATGATTGCACTCCTATAGGCGTATTTTCCATAGGTTTATTACTTGGAACACACACCAAAATTTGTAATCCTAATTACAACTATTCTCAAATAAATCCTAATATGTATTGGGTAGATGATTGTAATTCTAAGTATTACAACCAATTAGTTGATATAACTAAAATTCAAAGAGATTGGAAATCAAGCGAACATTTAATAGATTTTCCAATTCAGTATGAATATTTATTAGAAATAAAATCTAATCCTAATAATGTTCCATGTAAAGGTAGTGCAATATTTCTTCATTGTAGCAATAACACTTCAACACATGGTTGTGTTGCTATAAATAGAAATGATATGCGTACATTAGTAAATAATATAGATGCAAATACAAAAATAGAAATTAAGAAAATAAATTAAGGCGGTCATTGACCGCCCCTACATTTATATATTAAAATCTTCATCTATATCATATGAATAATTATCATCATAGTTATATTTATTTTTCTTATAATTATAACTTTGATGTTCTAAATTTAAGCCTTCTATTTCTTTTCTCATTCTGTTTCTTGCAAAGTTAAAAGATTGCCATGTAAATTTATTTTTCTCTACATCTCTTTTTATATCATTTTCAACTTTATATAAATAGTTGTTTACTTCTACATTTAGATTTTCGGTATTTTTTTCATTATTTAGAAGTCTTTTTATTTCTATTTTAGCATCTGCACTTTTCAAGTCTTTTAAATAATCCAAATCTATTTTTCCTGTTTTAAAATACAAATCTATATTTTGTTTTGCTATAAATTTATCTACATTTACAACATTTAGTAATGTGTACATTATTATAATTATTGCAAGATATGAATAAAATAAATTCATTTTTTCTTTTACTATATACATTATTGTTGGAATTATTAATAGTGCTTCTGTTGCCAATGTAAATAATACGAAAATTCTTAAATATGTAAATCCATATCTATTAACATATAGCATCATTTTTTGAACAGATACTGCTAATATAACAACTGTAAAAATTATCATTATGATGTTCATAATTTTTTTATAATTTTTTGCTGTTTTTCCCTCTTCACTGCTATTTATAGTTGTAATAATTACTAAAATAAAGTTAATAATTGAAACTACCATAAGTTGAAAGAATCCTTGTCTTGCTGTTGTAGATAACTTTTCAATTGAAACATTATCACCTATATGTATTAGTTGAACTGCTGTAAATATTAAATAAACAACATTTAAAACTGTAAGTATAGTGTTTACTGTAAATGTATCAATTTTTATTCTTTTAGTTTTTGAAACTTTTTCTATTACATTATATGAACTTTTTTCATTTGTTAAATTATATATAAAGCTTACAAAATAGATAAATAAAATTATTATTAATGCAATTCTTAATATAAAATATAGAATTTCCCAATTTGTAAATATTTTTACAATATAATCTGCTAAACCACTAAACAATTTTGCAAACTCATCATCTGCTGAAATTAATAAAAATAAAATTACTATTAATATTGGTATTGCAATTATTATAGCTTTTAGAATTCTTTTGAACATTGCTACTTTAGGCTTATCTTTACTTGTTGTCAATAGTGTATCTCTTATTATAGAAATTCCCTTTCCTAAAAATTCTATTGGTCCAACTATAATATTAAATATCTTTTCAAAGAAATGCGCCAATTTTAATTTATCACTTATAGCCCATGTTATCATTGAAGCAAATAAAGCTAAAATTACAAATATATTTAATATGTTGAAATATGTATTGTCAAAAAATAGATATGTACTGCTTAATATAAGTATTGGCACTGTAAGAATATATGCTTTTTTATTTTTTATTTTTCCTAGCTTTTCTAAAACATACATTGTAGCAAATATTGTTGATATAGCAAATAAAATTACAGATATACCTACACTTTGCCTAAAAAATAATATTGAATGCCACACACTTAATATTAATGAAAGTATTACAGCAATTTGCATATGTTTTTCCTCCTTTTTTATTTTGCTCTATTTTATATTATATTTTTGTTTTTGGCAAATTAATTACAATATTTATGGCGGTCATTGACCGCCCCTACATTTATTTTTTTGTTAAAGTAACTTTTGTTTCTATTGTATTTTTGTTTCGCAATATTGTCAAGTTTATTTCGTCTCCTGGATTTTTTGTATATATATATTCTTTTAATTCATTCATTTTATTTATTTCTTTTCCATCTATTTTTGTTATTATATCTCCTTTTTTTATACCTGAATTTTCTGCACTGCTGTTTTTTGTTACTTCTTCTACATATATTCCGTTTTCAAATTTTATTCCATTATTTAAATATGGTATTACATTTTTGTCGTATGCAAATATTCCTATTGTTGCTTCTTCAAAGCTTCCATTTTCTATAAATTTTTGAACCACTGGTTTTATAACATTTATTGGTACGGCAAAACCTATTCCCTCTGCACTTGTTATTTTTACCGAATTTACTGCTATAACAGTTCCATCTGGTTTTATTAGTGGTCCTCCACTATTTCCTGGATTTATTGTTGCATCTGTTTGAATTAAATCTGCCATATATATTTCTTGGTTGTTTTCTGTAAATTTTACGGTTCTATCTACTGCACTTATTATTCCACTTGTTACTGTTCTTTGAAATTCGTATCCTACTGGATTTCCTATTGCATATACAGTTTCTCCTATTCTACTTTCATTACTGTTTCCTAATGAAATATAATCTAAATTTTTCATGTTTATTTTTACTATACTTATATCTAAGTTGCTATCTGACCACACTACATTTCCTGTAAAAGATTTTCCGTTTTCTAGTGTAACATAGCAATTACTAAGTTTTTCTCCTGAAACATGCTCATTTGTTACAATATAGCCATCTTCTGATACTATAAAACCTGTTCCAATACCTAAGCTTGAGCTACTTCCATCTGTAAATATACTTGTTCCCATATTTTTTATTTTTGAAATTCCAACCACTGCTTTATTTGCTTCTTCTATTGTATCTGAAATTGTTTTACTATTTTCCTCCGCTTCTGTTACGGTTAGACCTGTTTTCTCCGCTGTATACAATGAGTTTTCTTGCATACTATCTGAAACTTCTATTTTTGCATACATTCCGTATAACCACCAGAAAATTAAAACTAAAAAAGTTATTATCATTAATCTCAAAAATATTTTTTTAGTTTTAGCTAATTTTCCAGTATTTTTCATATGTACCCTCCTAGACTTTTCTTAAAATATTATTTACATTTTTTACAAAAAAATACAGTCAAAATTTTATTGTAATAATATTTTTTATCTTTTATGGCGACCAATGGTCGCCGCTACAATGGTTGACATTAATTTACTATAATATTTCTGATTTATTTCGACATTATTTTTATACGTTGTCCGATATTTTATTCTCAAAAAAATGTCGAAATTATTTGATTTTTATATACTTTTAATATATAATTTTTTCATAATTATACTTATAAAAAAAGAAGGATGTTTTATGGAAAATTTATATGAATTAACGAACCCACAAAAGTCTATATGGCTAACAGAACAATATTATAAAGGAACTTCAATAAATAATATTTGTGGTACAGCAAAATTGAATTTTAAAATTGATTTTGATATTTTAGTTAAAGCCATTAATTTAGTTATAAAAAATAATGATTGCTTTAGAATTAAACTAATTACAACCAATGGAATAGTTAAACAACGCATATCAAATTATAAATTTGTTGATATAGAAATAGTTGACATTACTAATGAAAGCAAAATTTCATCAATTCAAAATTCACTTATAAGTAGAATTTTTGATATTGATAAAAATAATCTTTACAAATTTAAAATTTACAGACTTCCAGATGGAAAGGGTGGATTTATTTTAAATATCCATCACATTTTGAGTGATTCTTGGAGTCTTGGTTTAATTTGCAAGGAAATTATAAAAGCTTATAATTATCTTTCTGGTTTATCTACAGAAGAACCTTTAGCTTCTTCTTATGTAGATTTTTGTGTTGCAGAAAATAATTACTTGAAAAGTGAAAAATATAAAAAAGATAAAGAATATTGGAATACTGTATTTGCTACTATTCCAGAAGTTGCAAGTATACCTTCAAAGATTAAGAATCATGAAGATGTTTCTTGCGTTGCTGAAAGAAAAACTTTTGTTATTGATGAAAAATTAAATTCTAAAATAAATGATTATTGCAAAAAAAATAAAATTTCAGAATATAATTTTTTCATGTCAGTTTATGCACTATATATTGGAAGAGTTTGTAATTTAACAGATTTTGTTATTGGGACTCCAATATTAAATAGAGCTAACTTCTCAGAAAAAAACACTATAGGTATGTTTATTAGTACACAACCTTTGCGTGTTAATATCAAAAATTCAAATACTTTTAAAGATTTGACTAGTACCATTGCGTCAAATAGTCTCAGTATGCTTAGGCATCAACGATACCCATATGAAAATATTTTACAAGATTTAAGAAAAGAAAATAATAATTTACCTAATTTATATAATATTTTATTATCTTATCAAATTACAAAGGCCGATACTATTGGTTCAGACTATTCAACAGAATGGACTTTTAATGGTAATTGTGCAGATGAATTACAAATTCATATTGAAGATTTAAATAATATAGGTAGTTTGAATATAGATTATGATTTTAAAACGCAAAAATTTACAGAAGATGAAATTATAGATATTCATAACCGTATTTTATATATTATAAATCAAGTTATTGAAAATAATGAAATTGAATTAAATAACATAGAAATTGTAACTGAAAAAGAAAAAGAAGAATTATTATACTCTTTTAATAATACAAAATTAAATTACGATAAAACCAAAACTATAGCTGAGCTATTTGAAACACAAGCTGAAAAAACTCCTAATAATATAGCTTTAGTTTTTGAAGGTCAAACATTAACATATAAAGAATTAAATGAAAAAGCAAACCAACTTGCACATTACCTAAGGAAAACTGGTATTACTAATAATCAAATAATTGCTATACTTGTTAATCGTTCTTTTGAGATGATAATTGCAATTCTTGCAGTTTTAAAATCTGGAGGTGCATATATTCCAGTTGACCCAGATTATCCGGATGATAGAATTGCGTATATGTTAGAAGATAGTAAAGCTAATTTAATTCTAACCCAAAAATCTATTAATAAAAACTTGGATTCAAATAAAATTTTTATTGATTTAGATAATGAAGCCTTATATTCTGGAGATACAAATAACCTTGAAAATATCTCTAATTCGGATGACTTATCTTATGTAATATATACATCTGGTTCTACAGGAAAGCCTAAAGGAGTTATGCTAACTCAACAAAGCTTTGCAAATTTATATTATGGTGTTTTAGATAAAGTTAAATTTTTACAAGATGATTTTCAACACTCAATTGTTTCTATAACTACAATATCATTTGATATATTTGCATTTGAAAGTATAATTTCTTTAACAAGAGGACTAAAAGTTTTTATAACAAACAATATAGAACAAAAAGTTACTCAAAAATTAGAGAAATTAATAGTGGAAAATAATATAGAAATAATTCAAACAACACCTTCTACTATGAATTTTCACATTGATTCATTAACTAATAAAAACAGTTTTTCAAATTTAAAATATGTAATATTGGCTGGTGAACAACTACCTTTATCTTTAGTAAATAAGATAAAGCAAATATCCCCAAATGTAACTATTTATAATGGATATGGTCCATCTGAAACAACTATATTTTCAACAATTACAGATGTCACAAACTTAGAAACTATTACAATAGGAAAGCCTTTGGCTAATACCCAAATATATATATTAGATAAAAATTTAAATTTGTTGCCAAAAAATTGTATAGGTGAAATATACATTGCTGGTGATGGAGTTGGAAAGGGCTATTTATATAAAGATTTATTAACAAAGGAAAAATTTATAGATAATAAATTTAACCCTGGAACAATTATGTATAGTGTTGGTGATTTAGGAAAATGGAATGACAATGGAACAATTGAATGTAAGGGAAGAATAGACCATCAAATAAAACTTAGAGGTTTACGTATTGAACTTGGGGAAATTGAAGAAAGCATAGAGGATTTTGATAAAACAAATTCAACTAAAGCTGCAGTAATTGTAAAAAACATACAGAATAATGATAAACTAATAGCTTTTGTATCATCTAAGAAAAAACTAGATACTTCCAATTTAAGAAATTCACTAATTGAAAAACTTCCAACTTATATGATTCCTAATGAATTTGTTTTTTTGGATAGTTTTCCAACAACTCCTAACGGAAAAATAGATAAAATAAAATTACAAAATATTGAACTTAATTTTGAAAGTGATAGCTATAAAAAACCACAAACAGAAACAGAAAAAAAATTGTTTAATATTGTATCAGAATTGGCTCAAAATACAGACTTTGGTATAAATACAGATTTCTTTACAATTGGACTAGATTCATTGAATATTATACAAATTTCTTCAAAAATAATAGAAGAATTTAATATAGAAGTTGCACCTTCTCAATTGTATAAATTATTAAATATAGAAAAATTAGCTAAATTTTTGGATAACAATGATTCAAAAAAATATAGTATTAAACACACCGAAAATAGAAGTGAATATTATGAGCTATCTTCTGCTCAAAAAAGAATATATTATGCTTCACAGTCATCTACAAATAAACTTGTTTATAATATATGTGGAGGTTTGTTATTTAACACAATTCTTGATAAATCAAAAACAGAAGAAATATTTAACCGTTTAATTATAGCACATAGTAGTTTTAGAACTTGCTTTAAAATTATAGACGGAACACCAAAACAATACATTTTAGATACCGCTTCTATAAATATTGATGTGGTAAATACTACTAATGAAGAAGTACAAAATATTATAAATAAATTTCCAAAAGCCTTTGATTTAGAAGTTGCTCCATTACTTAGAGTTAAATTATATTATATTAATAATGAGCAAACACTTTTATTAATAGATTCTCATCATATTGTTTTAGATGGTACATCTTTGCAGATTTTAATAAATGAATTTTGTAAAATGTACAATAATGAATCTACTGGCAATTTTGAAATTGATTATAAAGATTTTAGTATTTGGGAAAATAACTATAATTCTTCAAGCGAATTCAAACTATTAGAGAATAATTGGAAAGAAAAATTCAATAATGTTGAAATTCCTGTTATTAATTTACCTTATGATTTTCCTGTTTCACAACAAAAAACTTTTAATGGAAATACATTACATACAACAATTTCTAATGAAACCTTTGAAAAAATAGAAGCACTTTCAAAAAAATACAATGTTACACCATACGTATTTTGTTTAACTGTTTTTTATGTACTTTTATATAGATATACTGGTCAAAATAATATTATTATTGGAAGTCCTATTTCTGGTAGATTTTCAAAAGAATTAGAAAATATTATAGGTATGTTTGTAAATAATATTCCATTGCAACTACAAATTAATTCTGATACTAAATTTGAAGAATTATTAAAAACTGTAAAAGAAAATGTTTTATTTGCAATGCAAAATCAACCATACCCTTATGATGCTTTAGTAAAACTACTAAATATAAACTCTAATACGAATTTGTTTGATGTAATGTTTACATATCAAAATGAAAATAGCGATTTGCCAATAATAGATGGCTCATCACCTAAAATGCTATATGCAAATACTAAGACTTCTAAGTTTAATTTATCTTTGGAAATTATACCTAATACACACACATTAAATTTAGAATACAATACTGATTTATTTAAAGAAAATACTGTTCAAAACATATTAGAGCATTATATATATTTGTTAGAAAATATTTCAAAAAATTGTAACCCAAACATAGATACTTTAAATATGATTACCCCTAATGAACAATCACTATTATTAAAGTTTAACGCTACAGAAGGGCCTATAAACAATGATACCGTATCAGACTTAATTGAAAAACAAGTACATAATCATCCAGATGAAATTGCTGTTATCTGTGAAAATAAAACATTAACTTATAAACAATTAAATGAAAAAGCTAACAGTTTAGCAAACTATCTAATTAAAAATGGTGTTCATTCTAATGATATTGTGGCAATAATGACAAACCGTTCCTTTGAAACTATTGTATCTATGCTTGCTATTATGAAAGCTGGTGGGGCATTTTTAAATATTGACCCAACATATCCTTTAGACAGAACAAAATATTATATAAGCAGTTGTAAAGCACAATATGTTCTTACACAAAAAGAACTAAAAGAAATAGTTAAAGAAATTCCTAATTGTGTAGAAATTGATTTAGAAAATAATCCTATTTATGAAACTAATAAAGAAAATCCAAAGGTACATAAAAACATGGAAGATTTGTCTTATATTATCTATACTTCAGGTTCAACAGGACTACCAAAAGGAGTTATGCTAAATCAAGTAGGCTTTACAAACATGGCAAAAGCAATGACCAGAGCTCTTGATTATTTAAGAGATGGAAAGCACCACACTTTACTTTCTGTTACATCTACACCTTTTGATATATTTGTATACGAAATAATTGTTTCATTAACACATGGATTAAGTATAGTAATGGCAAATAATGCAGAACACAGAAATCCCAAATTATTAGATACCCTAATAAAACACCACAATGTAGATGTAATGACAGTAACACCAAGTCTTATGAAAATTTTATATGATAACAGGGAACCAGATAGTTCTTTAAAACTTGTAAAAAATATGGTTTTCGGTGGCGAACCTTTACCAGAAAAATTTGTAAAAGACTTAAAAGCTTTAGCTGATGATATTACAGTATTTAACATATATGGCCCAAGTGAAATAACTATATTATCTAATGTACAAAATTTAAACGGAGAAACAGAAATTACTACCGGTCCTCCAACAATGAATACACAAATGCACATTTTAGATAAAAATATGCAACCTGTACCTATAGGCGTTGTAGGAGAAATATATATTTCTGGTATTCAAGTAGGTATTGGATATTTAGGCAACCCAGAACTTACAAATCAAAGATTCTTGCCAAACAAATTTGGTTCTGGAAGAATGTATCGTTCTGGTGATATTGGTAGATGGACCTTTGATGGAAAAATACAATGTCTTGGTAGAGTTGATAACCAAATAAAATTACGTGGTTTAAGAATTGAACTTGGAGAAATCGAAAATAAAATTGAACAAATACCGGGTGTTTCAGCCGCAATTGTTAATAAATTCAATATTGAAAGTAGAGAGTTTTTGTGTGGATATTATGTTACAGATGGTTCAAAAGAAGTTAAAGAGTCAGAAGTTAAATCTTATATAAAAAAATATCTACCACCTTATATGGTACCAAGCTATATAATTCATTTAGATGAAATGCCTTATACAATAAATAGAAAAATTGATAGAAAAGCTTTGCCAGTTCCATCTTTAAATAAAAGCTTCAAAGAAGTAGACCCTAATCAATTTACAGACAATGAAGCAAAATTGATTCAAATATGGAAAAACATTTTGCACATTGAAAATATCTCTGTTGATGATAATTTCTTTGATATTGGAGGAGATTCAATATCTGCAATAAAAATGCAAATTGAAGCATTAAAATATGACTTTAACTTTGAATATGCAGATATATTTAATCATCCAACTATAAAGGAATTATCAGCAAAATTCAGAAAAGATAAATCATCTGATATTTATAAATATGATTATTCTAAAATTAATACTGTTTTAAGTAGAAATACCCTTGATTGTATTTCAACAATAAAAAAATTTGATGTTAAAAATATTTTATTAATAGGTTCTACTGGATTTTTAGGAATACATATACTAGAAGCATTTTTAAGAAATAATAATGGAGACATATATTGTCTAATTAGGCCTAAAGATAATCTAAATCCAGAAGTCAGATTAAAAGAAAAATTAGATTTTTATTTTGGAAAGGATTTTTGGATAAAGAATAGAAATAGAATACATGTTATACAAGGTGATATTATATATGAAAATTTATCTTTATCCGATAAAGATTTACAACTATTAAAAAATAATATTACAACCGTAATAAATTCTGGAGCTCTCGTAAAACATTATGGTCAAAGTCAATTATTTAATGATATAAATGTAAAAGGAACTCAAAATATTGTAGATTTTTGTAAAAAACTAAACAAACGATTATTACATATTTCTACAATAAGTGTTTCTGGAAATGGCGAAAAAGATGAAACAATAATAGAAAATGCTGAAAACATAAACAAAAAGAAAGTATTTAGAGAATCTTCTTTATATATCGATCAAAAAATATCAGGCGTTTATACAACAACAAAATATAAAGCAGAAATGATTGTTTTAAATGCAATTTTCGATGGACTTGATGCTCAAATATTAAGGATGGGAAACATAACCAATAGATATTCAGATGGTTGTTTTCAGCAAAATGCAAATGAAAATGCATTTGCAAAAAGGCTAAAATCTTTTATTGAACTTGGATACTATCCAGGATACCTAAAATATCATGCTTTAGAATTTGGCCCTGTTGATTTGTGTAGTGAAGCTATAATAAAAATATTACAACATAATAGTAATTGCAATGTTTTACATATATATAATCCAAATTTATTAGCTATATCATTGCTTTTAAGTACTTTAAAAAAATTAAATTACAAATTAATTCCAGCTTCAGATAAAGAAATGAGCAATATCATTTCAAATATTATAATTAATGATTCTAAAAATGATATATTATCTGGAATTATACATGATCTTGATTCTGATAAAAATTTAATTTATACTACTAATGTTAGAGTTGAATATCAATTATCAGAATTATATTTAAAAAATATAGGTTTTTTATGGAAAAATATTGATGAAACATATATAATAAAATATATGAATTATTTTAAAAAAATTGGTTTTATAAAATAAAGAAAGGATATAATTATGAACTCTTTAACCATATCTCAAATTTTATTATCTTTATCAACATTAACAATTTTGTTTATGTTATATTATGTATTAAAAAAGAAACCTTTAGTGCAGTTGCAAAAAATATTTGCAACTGCACTAGTATGTGTGTTAATTGTTAGTACAGGCGTTCTTATTCAATCTATTTGCAAAACATATTTTAATATTAATCCAGTACCATTTGAAAGCTATATATACATTGGAACATGTTTTTTACCTGTTAGTATTTTCTTTACTGCTCTTGCATTTAACAACACAAAATTAAAATTTAAATTAAAATACATTTTAGTTTTTATAATACCTGTAATTTCTATTATTATGGTATGGACTAACAACTATCATCACTTATTTTACAAAGAATATTCTAGTAATCTTGGCGAAATGAAATACGGAAATTATTTTAATATACATACAATATATACATACGGTCTACTCATAATTAGTATAATTATGTTATTAAAAAATTCAATTAAAAATTCTGGTTTATTTTCTAAACAATCACTATTAATATGTACTGGTACAGCAATATGTTTAATAATAAATATTATTGGAACTTTAGGAATACTTAATTTATCAATTTTTGCCACACCAATTAGTTTTTCTATTGCTATGTTATTTTACGCTATCGCAATATTTAAATTTAATTTTTTGAGTGTTGCACCTATAGCTCTACAAAAGGTCGTAGATAGAATTTCTGATAGTTATATAGTTTTAGATGAAAATAATAATATAACAGATTTTAATCATACTTTAACAACTACTTTTAACACCTCTGAAAAAGAAATACGTAAATCAAGTTTATTAAATTTAATAAATAAATTAAAATTAAATATAGATACAAAAAAATTATTAGAACTTATTAATCAGGCAAAGAAAACTAGACATACAGTTAGAATCGAGAAAGAATTAAAACCAATAAACAAATACTTCAATGTAGAAATTTGTAGTATATATTCTGAAGATATGTATTTAGGTACTTTAATATTATTAAAAGATATCACTCAACATATCGAGGATATGCATACAATTCAAGATAACCAAGATAGATTAGTTGAAAAAGAGCGTTTAGCTTCTCTTGGTCAATTAATTGGTGGTATTTCACACAACTTGAAGACCCCTATAATGTCAATTTCAGGTGCAGCTGAAGGTATTAGTGATTTAATAAAAGAATATGATGCTTCTATTGGTGATCCTGAAGTTACAAACGAAGATCATCATGAAATTGCAAACGATATGAGAAAATGGGTTGAAAAAATAAGAGAATATACAGAATATATGTCTGATATTATTACAGCTGTTAAAGGTCAAGCTGTTACCTTATCTTCTGATAATGATGTTGACTTTACTATTGATGAACTTATAAAACGTGTAGATATTTTAATGAAACATGAATTAAAAAATGCCTTAATTACTTTGAATACTCAAGTTTCTATTGATAGAAATACAACTTTAGATGGTGATGTAAATAGTTTAGTCCAGGTTGTTAATAACCTTATTTCAAATGCTATACAAGCTTATGAAGGAAAAACTGGCGAGCAAATTAACCTTATTATAGATAAAATAGATATTAATTTAGTTATTAAAGTTCAAGACTTTGGTTCAGGAATGAGCAAAGAAGTACAACAAAAACTATTTAAAGAAATGATAACAACTAAAGGAAAAAATGGTTCAGGACTTGGATTATTTATGTCATACTCTACAATAAAATCTAACTTCAAAGGAGACCTTTCTTTCGAAACAGAAGAAGGCAAAGGAACAACCTTTACAATAAAAATCCCAATGTAAAACATTGGGATTTTTATTGTATTATAAATAATTTTACTTTCTAATTTATGCGGGTCGCCCTAAGGACGCCGACCCCTACACAAAAAACCAGGAATTGCCCTTCCTGGTTTTTTATTGCGTACTTTTTTGCATAACATACTGCAACAATGCTGTTATTATTGTATATTATATTTATTTCTTTGTCAAATATTACTCAAGAATTGCTTTAATTCTTCTTACTCCTGCACTTGATGATTCTTCTTTTTTTATTTTAAAGTGTCCTAGCTTTCCTGTTGATTCAACATGTGGTCCTCCACATAATTCTTTTGAAACGTCTCCTATGCTATATACTGTTACTTCATTTGGATATTTTTCTATAAACATGCATTCTGCTCCAGATTTTAATGCTTCATCTTTGCTCATTTTTTCACAAGTTACTGTTAAGTCTTCTTGTATCCATTTATTTACTAGTTCCTCTACTTGTGCCTTTTCTTCTGGTGTTAATTTATGGTCACAGTTAAAGTCAAAACGTAATCTCTCTGCTGTAATATTTGAACCTCTTTGATGTACATCTTGTCCTACAACAACTTTTAACGCTGCATTTAACAAGTGTGTTGCAGTGTGATATTTTGTTTCTTGCTCTCCTGTTGAAGCAAGACCACCTTTAAAAGCTCCTGCAGGTGCTTTAGATTTTTCTTGATGTTCTTTAAATTTTTTGTTAAATCCTTCTACATCAACTTTTAATCCTTGTTCTTTAGCAAGTTCTTCTGTAAGTTCTACTGGGAAACCAAATGTATCGTATAATCTAAAACTTGATTCTCCATCTATAATGTTACTTCCATTTAATTTTTTTACTACTTTATCAAATTCTTTTATACCTAAATTTATAGTCTTTTCAAATTTTTGAATTTCTTTATTTAACTCTGTTAAAATAAATTCCTTAGATTTTACAAGTTCTGTATAATAATCTCCATATATTTCATCTATGTAGTGCTCTGCAATTTTTATAATTACATCATTTGAAATTTCAAGCTTTTTAGCATGTCTTACAGCTCTTCTTATAAGTCTACGAAGTATATAGCCTGCTCCAACATTTGATGGAACTAAATGCTTTTCATCTCCTAATAACATTACACTTGTTCTAATATGGTCTGCTATAATTCTTATTGAACGTGTTGATTCTTCATCTTCTTTATATTTTTTTCCAGATTCTTTTTCTAAAATTTCAATAACACCTTTAAATAAGTCTGTTAAATATACATCTCCATCTTCTGTATTTAAAAATGCTAAAATTCTTTCTAATCCCCAACCTGTATCGACATTCTTCTTTTCTAGTAAAATGTATTTATCATCTTCTACTCTTTCATATTGCATAAATACATCGTTACCTATTTCAACAAATCTACCACAATCACAAGCTGGCGAACAGTCTGGTCCGCATGGCTCTTTATCTGTTATATAAAACATTTCACTATCTGGTCCACATGGTCCTCTATCTAATTCCCACCAGTTTTCACTTTTTGGTAAATAATATACATTTTCTGGTAAGAAACCAGATTTTTCTCTAAATTTGGCTGTTTCTTCATCTCTTGGAACTAAATTATTTCCTTCAAAAACTGTTGCTGCAAGTCTTTCTATTGGAATTTCAAAAACCTCTGTTAAAAGTTCATAACTCCATTTTGTACGTTCTTCTTTGAAATAATCTCCTAAACTCCAACTTCCCATCATTTCAAAAAATGTTGCATGACTAGAATCTCCAACTTCTTCTATATCATTTGTTCTAACACAACCTTGAACATTGCAAAGTCTTTTTCCTTGTGGATGTTCCTTTCCTAAAAGATATGGCATAAGAGGTTGCATTCCTGCAACATTAAATAACACTCCTGTTGTTCCATCTCCTATTAAAGAAGCTGCACCAATATCAACATGTCCACGTTTTTTATAAAAATCAAGCCAAGCTAAACGAAGCTCTTTTGATGTCATTTTTTTCATTAAACTATCTCCTTTATAACATTTTTCCGTAATTATATCTCAAATTATGCCAAAAATCAAGATTTTTGTTCCTTTAAAAAAACCTCCTGGCTGGCAGAGACGTCCGCCCCTACAGCATTTTTATATTATATTTTTTATTTTTGGGCACGGAGCACTGTGCCCCTACGATATATGAATAGTAAATTTTTATTTATTGGTATTTTTTTGTGTTTTTCGCCTTTTTTCTGTTTTTTTCTCTTATTTTTTTTAAAAAGTTATTGCTTTTCTGTTTGTTACCCGATATAATACAGTTAATTTAATACCACCATAAGGAGGTTTGTTTTATGAGAAAAAATATGCAAGGAGCTCAAAATGCTTCTGATGGTTACAAAATTCTTGCAGTTGATGATGAAGAAGGAATTGTAGATTCACTATCTATTTTTCTAAAAAGATCTGGTTATAATTTTACAGGTGTTACCGATCCAACTGAAGCTATTGAACTTGTAAAAAGAGAGCACTTTGATTTGATGATTCTTGACTTTATGATGTATCCACTTCATGGCGATCAAGTTGTTGAAGAAATTCGTAAATTCAATAAAGAATTATATATTCTATTGCTTACAGGTCATAAGGATTTAGCTCCACCATTAGAAACAATAAGAAGACTTGATATTCAGGGATATTGTGAAAAAAGCGATAAATTTGACCAGTTGCTTCTTTTAATAGAATCTGGTATTAAGTCCATAGAGCAAATGAATGAAATTAAAAGAATAAATAATGAACTTTCTGAAACTAATGAACAACTAGAAAAAGCTTACATGGAAAGTATTGAAACTCTTAGATATACGGTTGAAGCAAAAGACCCTTATACAAGAGGTCATTCAGATAGAGTGTCAAGCTATTCTGTTTTAATAGGAGAAAAATTAGGTCTATCTGATAAAGATATTAGAATCCTAAAAATTGGTGGATTATTTCACGATATTGGTAAAATTGGTGTTCCAGATGCAATTTTATTAAAAGATTCTAAATTATCTGATGATGAATATTCTCAAATTAAAAATCATCCTACAATAGGAGAACATATATTATCTAATGCGACAATTTTTAAAGATATGATTCCTATTGTAAAACATCATCATGAAAGATTTGATGGAAGAGGATATCCAAGCAGATTAGCAGGTACAGATATTCCTTATTTTGCTAGAATTGCTGCAGTTGCAGATACCTTTGATGCAATGACATCAAAACGTTCTTATAGAGACCCTTTACCTTTACAAGTAGTAATAGATGAAATTAAAAAATGTTCTGGAACTCAATTTGACCCAGATATTGCAAAAGTTTTTGTAGAAATTTTGGAAAATAATTACGAAAAAATACAAGAAATACAAAAAGAATTTCCAATAAATTAGGTATTAATACACATATTAATATATATAATTAAATAAAAGGAGGAGTTTTTATGACAGCATCTGAAATAAGACAAGAAGCACGTAAATGTTTAACAGGAAAATGGGGAAAAGGAGCTTTAGCAACATTAATCTTTTTTGTTATTGATTACATTATCTCATTTGTATTAAATTTAGTTCCTATGGTAGGATCTATTGCTTCTTTGATTATAACTGTTCCATTATCTTTTGGATTTACAGTTGTTGTAATGTCAAAACTAAAAAGAGGAGAAGAAATTTCTTACTTAGAATTCTTCAAAAATGGATTTGACAAATTTGTTAAAGTATGGCAAACAACTTTATGGATATTCGTTAAAATGTTAGCACCTATAGTTGTTGCAATAATTGGTGCAGTTGTTATGGTTACTGGTTTTACTATGTCAGCTACCGGTTCTTCAGCAGGTGCAATAATAGGTATACTTGGTGTAATTGCCTATATTGTAGGTATTGTTTGGGCTATTCCAAGAGCTTATTCATACAAATTAGCATTATACATAATTAATGATAATCCAGATATGCTTGCTAAAGAAGCTGTTGAAAAAAGTGCTGAAATAATGAATGGACACAGATGGGCATTTTTCTGGCTACAATGTACATTTATTGGATGGGCAATTTTAGCTTGCTTCACATTAGGAATTGGAATGTTTTGGTTAATACCATATATTCAAGTATCAACAGTTGCATTCTATGACAATTTAGTTGGAAACAACAATATTGAAGCAAAAGAAGTAAAAAGAGAAGAAACAGTTGAAGAAAACCCAATTCAAGAAAATTAATAAAAAAAGATTGACATTAAATAAAATGTCAATCTTTTTTGTTATATAAAATTTACCTTTTACATTTTTATTAAATTAATCTTAATTCAAACTTTTCATAGACAATTTAACCTTTTGTCTTTCATTATCTATTCCAATAACTTTTACCTTTACTATATCTCCTATTGATACAAAATCTGAAGGATTCTTTACAAACTTATCTGAAAGCTCAGATATGTGGACAAGTCCATCGTGTTTTACTCCTATATCCACAAATGCTCCAAAGTCTATCACATTTCTAACTGTTCCTGTTAATATCATACCTTCTTTTAAATCTTCAAATTTAAGTACATCTTGCCTTAGTATTGGTTTTGGCATTTCATCACGAGGATCTCTTCCTGGCTTAGAAAGTTCTTCTATAATATCTTTTAAGGTTGGCTCTCCTATTTCTAATTCTGAAGCAACCTTAGCTGTATTTAATTCATTTAATTTTGCTCTTATAGTTGATATTTTTTCTTTATCTAACAAGTCTTGTTTTGTATATCCTAAATTTGTTAATAATTTTTCTACTGCTTCATAACTTTCTGGGTGAACTGCTGTAGAGTCTATTGGATTGCTTCCATCTAATATTCTTAAAAATCCTGCACATTGTTCATAAGCAACTTTTCCAAGCTTTGGAACTTTCAAAAGTTCTTTTCTATTTTTTAATTTTCCATTTTCATCTCTATATTTAACAATATTTTTACTTATTGTTTTGTTAAGACCTGAAACATAAGAAAGTAATGATGGTGTAGCAGTATTTACATCAACACCAACTTTATTAACTGCAGATTCAACAACACCTGTTAGGCTTTCTTCTAATCTTTTTTGATTAACATCATGTTGATATTGCCCAACACCTATTGCCTTTGGCTCTATCTTTACAAGTTCTGCAAGTGGGTCTTGCAATCTACGTGCTATAGAAATTGCACCTCTTATAGATACATTTATGTCTGGATATTCTTCTGTTGCAAGCTTTGAAGCTGAATATACAGAAGCACCAGCTTCACTTACTATAACATAGCAAACCTCATGTTTTGCTTCTTTTATCATATCTGCAACAAACATTTCAGATTCACGAGACGCTGTTCCATTTCCTATTGCTATCATATTTACATTATACTTTTCAATTAATTTTAATAATTCTTTTTTTGCACCTTCAACATCGTTTTGTGGTTCTGTTGGATATACTGTAGTATATTCTAATAATTTTCCTGTTTCATCTATAACAGCTATTTTACAACCTGTTCTATATGCAGGGTCAAAGCCCATAACAGTTTTATTTTTTATTGGAGCTCCTAATAGTAATTGTTTAGCATTCTCTCCAAATACTTTAATAGCTTTTTCTTCTGCCTTTTCTGTTAAGTCGTTTCTTATTTCTCTATCTATAGATGGTTCTATTAATCTTTTATAACTATCTGCAATAGTATCAATTAACATTTGTGTAAATTGAGTATCACCTTTTATAACGTATTTTTGTATATAATTTAATATTTTTTCTTCTGGCTTTTCTATAGATACTTTTAAGAATTTTTCTTTTTCTCCCCTGTTTATTGCAAGTATTCTGTGAGATGGTATTGTTCTTATTGTTTCACTAAATTCATAATACATTTCATAGCTTGATTTTTGTTCATCATCTACGGCTTTTGTATTTATAGTTGCCTCTCTATAACATTGTCTTTTTATTTCTTTTCTATATTTAGGTTCATCAGATATCATTTCTGCAATAATATCTAAAGCACCTTGAATTGCATCTTCCGCTGTTTCAACAATTTTATCTTTTTCAACTTCTTGAACATTTTTTGTAACATACTCTGTTGCTATTTCTTTAATATCTTTTTGTTCTTCTTGTTTTAAAATTATTTCTGCTAAAGGTTCTAACCCCTTTGCCTTAGCAACTGTTGCTCTAGTTTTTTTCTTTTGTTTATAAGGTCTGTAAATATCTTCAACTTCTGCAAGTGTTTTCGCAACCGCAATAGATTGCATAATTTCATCTGTTAATTTTCCTTGCTCATCTATTATTTTAACAACTTCTTCTTTTCTTGTTTCTAAATTTCTTAAGTAATTTAAACGTTCTCCTAATTCTCTTAATTGTTCATCTGAAAGTCCGCCTGTAACTTCCTTTCTATAACGTGCAATAAATGGTATTGTATTGCCCTCATCTATAAGCTTTACAGCAGCTTCCACTTGAGAATATTTTACGTTTAGTTCTCCTGCTATTGTTTGAATTATCTTGTCCATAATTTCCTCCATATTTTTTATTTAACGTTTAAATTATATATTAACAATTTTTAAAAATCAAGAAAAACACATAAAGATAGTGGGCATATATATTACATGAAAAAAGGTAACCAACGGTTACCTTTTATAAATAAAATTGTAATTTTTAATAAATTGTATCATCATTTTCTATCCATTTTTCAACTAATTCATGACGATACTTTTCTTTGGAATCTCTCATATAAACATCCTTAACTCCTGCATTTATAAGCATTCTTTTACAAAATGAGCAAGGTTCATTATCGATTACATATTCTCCATTCCTCTTGTTTACGCCTACTAAGTATAATGTTGAACCAATCATTTTATCTCGTGAAGCACTTATTATAGCATTTTGCTCACTGTGAACTGACCTACATCTCTCGTATCCTTTTCCACTTGGCATTTCACATTTTTGCCTCATACAATATCCTAAGTCTAAACAATTTTTCCGGCCACGTGGTGCTCCAGTATAACCAGTAGAAATAATCTCATCATTTTTTACTATTACACTTCCATAGTTATTTCTTAAGCAGGTTCCCCGCTCTGCAACAACCTCAGCAATGTCTAAATAATAGTTAATTTTGTCAACTCTATTCATGTTTTCGTCCTCCTGACAATTGTCTTTATGGATTTTAATGTGTTACGACAAATATAATATCACAATTTATGTTAATTTTCAACTACTTATATTTTATTCAATTCCTAAATATTCATTATAAGTTACTTCTCTATCTATAACTGTTCCATCTTGTTTTAAGTCTATTATTCTATTTGCAACTGTTTGTGTTAATTGATGGTCATGTGAAGTAAATATAATATTTCCTGTAAATTTTTTCATTCCCTCGTTTACACTTGTTATGCTTTCCATATCTAAATGGTTTGTTGGTTCATCTAATATTAAGAAATTAGCTCCTGAAAGCATCATTTTAGAAAGTACACATCTGACTCTTTCTCCACCAGACATTACATTTACTTTTTTCAATGCTTCTTCTCCAGAAAATAACATTCTTCCTAAAAAGCTTCTTACGTATGTTTCATCTGGGTCTTTTGAATATTGTCTAAGCCAATCTGTTATACTTAAATCTACATCAAATAAATAATTATTATCTTTAGGGAAATATGTAGTTGTTATAGTTGTTCCCCATATTATTTCTCCAGAATCTGGTTCCATTTCTCCTGCAAGAATTTTAAATAATACAGTTTTTGCATTTTCATTATCTGCCAAAAATGCTATTTTATTATCTTTTTTCACTGTAAAAGATACATTGTCTAATATCTTTTCACCATCTATTGTTTTGCATAAATTTTTAACTGTTAATATATCATTTCCAGGCTCTCTATCTGGTTTAAAATCTACATATGGATATCTTCTATTAGATGGTTTAATTTCATCTAATTGAATTTTTTCTAATGATTTTTTTCTTGATGTTGCTTGTTTAGATTTTGATGCATTAGCACTAAATCTTGCAATAAAGTCTTGTAAGTCTTTAATTTTTTCTTCTTTCTTCTTATTTTGTTCTTTCATTTGTTTTAATGCAAGTTGACTAGATTCATACCAGAAATCATAGTTTCCAGGATAAACCTTAATTTTTCCAAAATCTACATCTGCAATATGTGTACATACTTTATTTAAGAAATATCTATCATGAGATACAACCAAAACAGTATTTTCAAAATTAATTAAAAACTCCTCAAGCCAAGCAATGCTTTTTAAATCCAAGTCATTTGTAGGTTCATCTAATAATAAAATATCAGGATTTCCAAATAAACTTTGAGCAAGCAACACTTTA
The DNA here is from genome assembly GCA_934155165.1 of uncultured Clostridia bacterium. Classification (GTDB taxonomy): domain Bacteria; phylum Bacillota; class Clostridia; order TANB77; family CAG-508; genus Merdicola. Next base: position 31,042 of record CAKPGS010000008.1, read on the forward strand.
ACCTTTTCCCTTGCTTCTAATTCCCTCATAAATTTATAATGATTCTCTGGAATAATACCTAAATCATTTAAAAGCATTGCAGCGTCAGACTCTGCATTCCATCCATCAAGCTCTGCAAATCTTTCCTCTAATTTAGCAGCCTTCATACCATCTTCCTCATTAAAATCAGGTTTAGCATAAATAGCATCTTTTTCCTTCATAATATCATACAATTCTTTATTTCCCATAATAACTGTGTCCATTACAGTAAAATCTTCAAAAGCAAAGTGATCTTGCTTTAATACAGAAATTCTTTCACCCTTATCAATAGTAACCTCACCTTTACTAGGCTCAATATCGCCAGATAAAACCTTTAAAAAAGTTGACTTACCAGCACCATTAGCACCAATAATACCATAGCAATTACCTTTACCAAAGCGAATATTAACATCCTCAAATAAAACCCTTTTACCAAATCTAACAGTTACTCCATTTACAGATAACATAATAATCCTCCTAAAATAATCATTGTTTGATATTATAACAGCAAATCAAAGATATTTCAAGAAAAAGTCTAAACCTGTCCCAAAAAGAACAAAAAAGTGGCTTCGCCACGCGGGTCGTCGGGGACACCTACTCCTACATTCAAAATAGGAATTTCCTATAATACAAAAAATGTGAATTAGGGACTGTCCCTAATTCACAAAAATTGTAAAGCCTTGGTCTTTCCATTTTTAACTTTTAATCAAGCATGTCTTTTTTCTTTAACCATATTGTTACTGAGAGTGTTAATAGTATTGATATTGCTATCATTATTTGGAAGCCGTTTGTGTTGTTTTGAAATGGTAGTTCTACGTTCATTCCCCAAAAGCTTGATACCATTGTTGGTATTGCTAGTACTATTGTTATTGAGGTTAGGAATTTCATTACTCCATTTAGGTTGTTTGATATTATTGATGCGTATGCATCCATTGTTCCGTTTAGGATATCACTATATATTTTGCCCATTTCCATCGCTTGTTTGTTTTCTATTATGGCGTCTTCTAGTATGTCTTCATCATCTTCGTATAGTTTTATAAATTTCCCTCTTAGGGTTTTTTCCATTACTACTTCGTTAGATTTTATTGAAGTAGTGAAATAAACTAAACTTTTTTCTAAACTTAACATTTTTAATAATTCTCTATTTTTCATAGAGTGTTTTAGTGTGCTTTCTGCTATTTCTGTTTCTTTGTTTATTCTTTTTAAGTATGTTAAATAGCTAGAAGCATTTTCTAACATTATTTGAAATAAAAATCTACTTTTCATGTATGTTACAAAGCTCTTTACTTTTGATTTTATAAATTTTTCTAAAACTATACTTTTTCGCAATGAGACTGTTACTATATAGTCATCTCTAACTATTATTACACCTAGGGGCATTGTTGAATATGTGTATGATTCATTTTCCTTTTCTATTGTTGGAACATCTATTACAAATAACACTGTTCCATCATCTTCTTCAGTATCTATTCTGGCTTTTTCTTCATAGTCTAAGGAGTCTTTTATATAGTCTGCACTTATTTCTAATTGCTTACATATATATATTATTTCATCATCAGAGGGAGAAACTAAGTTTATCCAACAGCCTCTTTGTACTTTGTCTAATATTTCTAGTTTATTTGTTTGTATATTTGTGTTGTATATTTCTATCATAGTTTCTCCTTTCTAACTTTTTATTTTTCTTTTCTTTGTCTAAACCATGCAAATACTGCTGCTATTCCACTTGCTATCGTTGCAAAGAAGGCTCCCATTTTTGTACCTGTTTTTGGTAGGTTTGTTAATGCTGTTGATGTTTTTATTGAGCCTGTTCCTCCTGTTGAACTGCTTCCAGAATTTCCTGTTCCTGTTATTTTAGAACCTCCAGTAGTTGTTGTTCCTCCATTATTTCCATTACCATTTCCGTTTGATGGATCTCCTGTATTATTATTTGTAAATCTATTTTCAGTGTATTCCACATTATCTGTTGTTCCATCTTCATATTCTATTGAAAATTTATATATTCTATTTCCTGAAGGTTTAAAATAATATCTTCCTTGGTCATCTTTATTTTTTATTTCGTCATCATTTACTTTTACGGTTTTTACTTTTTTATAAGTTGCTGGCTCTATATATACAATATAATTACCACTACTATCTTTTGATGGAATTGCACTTGTTTTCATAACTATACTGTTTTCTGTATATGTATACGGAGTTACATTTCCTTTTGTATCGTATACCTCTATTACATACTTACCATTTTTTGAAGGTTTGAAGTAATAATTTCCATCTTCATCTTTATTTGTAATCTCTTTAGGATTAGAATCTGAATAAACTATAACTTTTCCAATTCCAGATTCATCTGTTGCCTTAATTATTACTCTATATATTCCTTCTGAATCTTTTTCTCCTTTTACTGAATTTATTGTTGGTCCTGTTGTATCTGTTACTATTTCTTTTACAACAGTAATTTCAGCTGTATCTGTTTTTCCTCCATCTTCTGTTTTTACTGTAATTGTTGCTTTTCCTTCACTTTTAGCAGTTACAAGTCCATCTTCTACAGTTGCAACAGCTGTATTACTACTATCCCAGCTTATTTTTTTATTTGTTGCATTATCTGGGTTTATTGTTGCTTTTAATGATAACTTTCCTCCTACTTGTAATTCTGCTGTTTTCTTTTCTAAGGTAATAGATTCTACTCTTACAGTTGTATCTTGTTTTTCTACATTAACTTTACAGATAGCTTTTGTTCCACTTCCATCTTTTGCTGTTGCCACAATATTTGTGCTACCTTCTTTAACTGCTGCAACTTCTCCTGATGAAGATACTGTTGCAATACTTTCATCTTCGCTTTTCCATTCAACTTGTTTGTTAGTAGCTGTATCTGGTTCTACTTTTGCTTCTAAAGTAAATTTTTCTCCAATTTTTAGAGTTTTATTTTCTTCACTTAAATTTATTTTTGTTACTTTTACTTCTGTAGCCTCTACTGTTATTTCACAAGTTGCTGTTACTCCACTACCATCTTTTGCTTTTGCAGTTATTTTTGCTGTTCCTGCTTTATTAGCTGTAATTTTTCCTGTATTATCTACTGATGCTACGCTAGCATCACTACTTGACCATTCAACATCTTTGTTTGTTGCTGTGCTTGGAGATACTGAATAAGATATCTCTGTAGTCTCTCCTACCTTTAAAGTTTTAGCTGGATCTCCAAAAATTATACTTTCAACCTTTACTTCTGGATTTAGAACAGTTAATTTGCATAAGCCTTGTTTTCCATTTGAAGCCTTAGCATATATCCAAACTGTTCCAGATTTTTTAGCTGTCAAATTTCCAGAACTGTCTATTGTTGCAATATCCGTAAATCCTTCATCTACTTTCCATGTTATAGTTTTGTTTGTTGCATTATCAGGTGTTATCTCTGCAGTAAGCTTAGCTTTTTCACCTACATCTAATGTTAGATATGTGACTGCCTCATTTGTAGGAGAAATAAAGTTTTTATGATCAGACTTAATTTTTACACCAGTAACTTCTACATCATTAGGTTCTATAATTACTGAACACACTTTTGATATTCCGTTTGCAGCTGTTGCTGTTATAGTGATTGTTCCAGCACTCTTAGCTGTAATATTTCCTTGATTATCAACTGTTGCAATATTATCGTTAAGAGACTTCCATGTTAAAGTTGTATTTGTTGCATTATCAGGTGTTATTTTTGCATTTAGTTTTGCTTTCTCTCCAACCTTTAATGTTAAATTCGCAACTGAAGATCCCGTTGCAGCATTGAATCTTGAATCATCACAACTAAATGTAATATCTGTTACTGCCACTTCAGAAGCTGTAACACTAACTGGAAATGTTACTGATTTCCCTTCATATGTTGCAGTAACTGGTGTTATAGATATTGCAGTAGTAAATTTTGAAGGTGTACATGTTATTTGTGATGTATCTACAATATATCCCCAGTTACCATCAGAATATCCATCAGAATATGTAACTTTTAATACAAGTCCTGTTTTATCTAAACTTTCTCCAACTTTATATGCAATTTTATTTGGATTTGTTGCAACTTCCAAATTTTTTACAGTTAGTGTTGTCCATTTAGTATTTGAAGAAACCCCAGCCTGCTTATTTTTATAATAAGTTTCTGCTGTACTTCCAGATAATCCGTACATTTTAGAAATTCCCGCATCGAAAAATGCATCAGCTGCTATCTCTGTTTTTTTATTTAAAAATTTTACTAGACCTAAATAATCACAACCAGCAAATGAACCTGTTTCTATTTTAGTTACTGTAGTTGGTATTATAATATCTTTTAATTTTTGATCATTAGAAAATGCATTTGCAGAAATCTTTGTTACTGGATATTTTGTACCATTTACAGTTAGATATTCAGGAAATTTAATATTAATTCTTGCTTCATCAGGAATTCCACTAAATTCACCTTTAAATCCAGTAATTGAGACTGTTTTAGAGGAACTATCTACACTTGTATCATATAGAGAAGTAAACTCGTCTCCCAAACTTGAAGTTTCACTAGTTGGTATTCCATAAACATGCACATAAGAATCTGTTTGCTTAGTTATACAGTTTGAAGCGTAGGTTGTATTATTTGATAAATTTATAACACGTAAATTAGGTATGTATGAATGACCTGATATCGCTTTTGTTGAAAGTTTCGTAACACTTTTAGGTATAATAATCATAAGTGTGTTATTTGATCCATCACTAAATAAATTTTTAAATTTTGTCGTATCTAATATAGAATTTGTTCCATCTCCTATTGTTCTAACTGTATAACTTGTGCTACCTTTTGTTACAGTTTGTCTAATATTAATATAAAAAATACCATTTTTACTTCCAGGTCCATATACTCCACTTAACATTCCAGTGTCTGGACTAATTGATACAAGTGTTGCTACATTCTCTCCATTAATTGTTTCCAATATATATGAAAATCCTGTCTTTTCATCAGTATATGATGTTCCTGCATTTAAATCACTTGCCTGTGCTGTTACAAATTTATTAGCTACTTGTGCGTTATTCTCTCTTATTAGTTGTACTGTTCCAACAGAAGCAACACTAACTAATATAACACCGCTAATTACAGCTACTCCTACAATTTTTTTCTTTTTGTTATCCATAATTTTTTCCTCCTTAGTGCACCGCACTTTTATAAATTTACTTAATATTATTTAAGCTTTTTTTATTTTTAAAGTCAATACCACTTTTTTACTTATATTTTTATTGGTGTTCTAACAGCTTAAGGATACTGGACTTTTGGACTTTTAATTACAAATATTACTTTTTTATTACATTTTTCTGTTTTTTTGTTATTTTTTTATGTGTATAAAAAAAAACCTCATAAAGGCTTATTTTCCGTAGGTTCTAATGATTTTTATAAAATTATGTAATAGCAAAGGCGACCAATGGTCGCCCCTACACATAAAATAGAAATTTTCTGTAATAAAAAAAATGTGCCGAAGCACATTTTGGTGATCCACCTGGGAGTCGAACCCAGGACCTTCAGATTAAGAGTCTGCTGCTCTAGCCAACTGAGCTAGTGGACCATTTATTTATTTTACGTTTTTTATTATAGTAGTTTTTTTATGGTTTGTCAATTGTTTTGTATTTTATATTTTGGTATTTGGGCACGGTGCTCCGTGCCCAGTACAATTTTAAAATTATAATATTTAATTTATTATATTATTCTTCTCCTTTTAAACGTTCTGCTCTATCTGCTGCAATTAAACTATCTATCATTTCATCTAAATTTCCGTTTAAGAAATCTTCAAATTGGTATATGCTTAGTCCTATTCTATGGTCTGTTATTCTACCTTGTGGATAGTTGTATGTACGTATTTTTTCACTTCTATCTCCGCTTCCTACTTGGCTTTTTCTTTCACTTGCAAGCTCTGCATCTTGTTTTTGTTTTTCTTGGTCATATATTCTAGATTTTAATAAACGCATTGCATATTCTCTGTTTTGTAATTGTGAACGTTCTGTTTGACATTCTGCTACTATTCCTGTTGGTTCATGAATTAGTCTTACTGCTGATGATGTTTTATTTACGTGTTGTCCTCCTGCTCCTGAGGCTCTAAATACTTCCATTCTTATATCTGCTGGATTTATGTCTATTTCCACATCTTCTACTACTGGTAATACTGCAACAGTTGCTGTTGATGTATGTATTCTTCCACTGCTTTCTGTATCTGGAACTCTTTGTACTCTGTGTACTCCACTTTCAAATTTTAGCCTACTATATACTCCTTTTCCTGTAATCATAAAAGATATTTCTTTATATCCACCTAATCCTGTTTCGTTTTCATTTAATACTTCTAATTTCCAGTGCTTTTTTTCTGCATACATTGAATACATTCTAAATAGTGTACCTGCAAATAAGGCTGCTTCTTCTCCTCCAGCTCCACCTCTTATTTCGCAAATTATGTTTTTGTCATCGTCTTTATCTTTTGGAATTAAAAGTATTTTTAATTCCTCTTCTAAAACTGGTAATTTTTCTTTGTTATCATAATATTCCATTTCTGCAAGTTCCTTCATTTCTGGGTCTTGCATCATTTCTTCAGCTTCCTCCATTGCTTGTTTTGCTTTTTTGTATTCTCTATATTTTGCAACTATATCAGCTATCTCAGCATGTTCTTTCATATATTGTTGCCATTCATTTTGTTTAGCAATTATTTCTGGATCACTAATTAATTTTGTAAGTTCTTCATATCTCTTTTCTACTGCATCAAGTTTTTGAAACATATTTATCTCCTTTTTTATTTATATTCTGTTTGCTATTATACCTCAAAAATATTATTTTATCAATATATATAAGATTTTATTTCATATTTAATAATAAAAAATTATAGGAAAAAGGAATGAGCTTTCTCATTCCTTTTATTTTATGATTAAAAATTATTTTTTATATTTGATATAAGATATTATTCCACTTATTGATGTAAGTGAGATTAAAATTATTAAAATACTGCTTGTTCCTGTATATGGTATTTTACTAACTGCTCTTTTTATTGTAGAAACTATTCCTGTTTTCTGTTCATTTCCTGTTGTTTCTTTTTTTGTATTTGTAGGATTTATTGTATTTGGATTATTATCATCTTTTGTATTGTCTTTATTATCATCTTTATCGTTATCTTTGCTGTCATCTTTATTGTCATCAGGATTTTTAGTTTCTTTTTCATTTTGTATTACAATTTTTACTCTACCATTTTCGATTTTTAGTTCTTTTACTGCTTCGTTTTCTTCTAGTAGTTCCACTTTTTCTACTGTTCCATTTTCTCCTATTGTTACTTTTACTTTTATTTCTTTTATTGCTTTGTATCCGCCTATTTTTGTTTCTTCTATTTTGTATACATATTCTCCGGCTTTTACTTTTTCTACCTTTAGTCCTATATACCCATCTTTATTTGTTGTAAATATATTTGAGTTTCCTTTACTTAACCCTGTTGTCTCATCTATTTCTGTTATTTTGAATTCTACATTTTCCATTGGTAGAAGTGTATCTTTGTCTATTTTGTATAAGTCCCAATAATATTCATATTCTTTGTCTGGATCTGGTGTTGGGTCTATTGGTGTCGTTCCTTCTTTTTCGTTTTGTACTACTATTTGTACTTTTCCATCTTTTACTGTTAGTTCTTTTACTGCTTCGTTTTCCTCTAGTAGTTCCACTTTTTCTACTGCTCCATTTTCTCCTATTGTTACTTTTACTTTTATTTCTTTTATTGCTTTGTATCCGCCTATTTTTGTTTCTTCTATTT
>CAKPGS010000009.1 GCA_934155165.1 uncultured Clostridia bacterium
TCATATTGCTTTTCTTCTCCACCATTAAAGAAAAATGTAACATGTGCATATTTTTCTGTTTCTGCAATTCTTAATTGTTTTAAACCGTGTTTACTTACATATTCTCCATATGTGTTTACTAATTTGGTTGGTTTAAATGCAATTTTTACATTTGGCATTGTTTCATCGTATTGTGTGAAACATACATAATATAAATCTAATTTTTTTGTTTCAAATTCATTAAAATCATTATCTACTAATGTTCTTGTAATTTCTCTTGCTCTATCTGGTCTAAAGTTAAAGAATATTACAGAATCTTTTTCAGATATTGTTGCTATTGGTTCTTCTCCATTACAAATTACTGTTGGTTCTACAAATTCGTCAAATACTTCTTTTTGATATGAAGCTTCTATTGCGGAAATGCTGCTTGCAGCTTTTATTCCTTCTCCATTTACCATTGCATTATATGCTTTTTGTATTCTGTTCCATCTTTTATCTCTATCCATGCTGTAAAATCTTCCAGATATAGATGCTATTTTTCCAACACCTTTTTCTTTTATTACTTCTTCTAATTTTAATATATAATTTTCTGCTGATGCTGGTGGTGTATCTCTACCATCTAAGAAACAGTGTATATAAACATCTTCAAAATCTTTTCTTTTTGCAAGTTCTAATAATGCAAATAAATGTCTCATGTGAGAATGAACTCCACCATCTGATAATAATCCTAAAATATGAAGTTTTGTATTGTTTTTTTTGCAGTTTTCTATTGCTCCAACTAGTTCTGGAATACTAAAGAAATCTCCATCTTCAATAGATTTTGTTATTCTTGTTAATTCTTGATATACAATTCTTCCTGCGCCTATATTTGTGTGACCAACTTCTGAATTTCCCATTTGTCCATCTGGAAGTCCTACATCTAATCCACTTGTATGAATTTCTGTTACAGGGCATGTTTTCATTAGTTTATCTATGTTAGGTGTATTGGCTAGTTTTACTGCATTTCCTTCTTCCCTTTCATTTATGCCAAATCCATCTAAAATCATAAGCATTGTAAGTTTATCTTTCATTTTTTTGTTTCCTTTCTACATTGAGGTTAGATATTAGAGGTTGGATGTTGGAATATTTATATTATTAAATATAAGTAATACAAATCAAACTTCCAACTTCAAATCTCTCACTTCTAACTTCTATTTATTATAATTTATAATTTTTGAGAATTCTTCCACGTTAAGGCTCGCTCCTCCAACTAAAGCTCCATCTATATCACTCATAGAAAATAGATCATTTGCATTTACGGCTTTAACACTTCCACCATATTGGATTATAACTCTACTTGCTGTTTCTTGTCCATAGTTTTTTGCAATTTCTTGTCGAATTTCTTTTATACTATTATTTGCATCTTCTGCTGTTGCAGTTTTTCCTGTTCCTATAGCCCATATTGGTTCATATGCTATAATTGTGTGTTCTACTTGCTCATTTGTTAAACCTTCTAATGCCAATCTTGTTTGTGTTGTAATTACTTCTGTTGCTTTTCCTTCTTCTTTTTGATTTAGTGTTTCCCCTACGCATACTATTGGTTTAAGTCCTGTTCTGAAAGCTGCTTTTATTTTTTTATTAACAGTTTCATCTGTTTCTCCAAAATATTCTCTTCTTTCTGAATGTCCTATTATAACATATTCTACATTTATACATTTTAGCATTTGTGCAGAAACTTCTCCTGTATATGCTCCTTTTTCTTCATAATGCATATTTTGAGCACCTATTTTTATTTTTGTTTTTTGAGCTGAAAGTAAACTGTAAAATAAATCTGTATATGGCACGCATAAAATAACTTCAGCTTCTGTATCTTCTGCATATGGTGCAAGTTCATCTATAAATTTCATAGCCTCGTTTGGCAACATATTCATTTTCCAGTTTCCTGCAATTACTTTTCTTCTCACTTATTTTTCCTCCTTAGTTAATTGTATTTCTCCATATAGTTCATTATCAATTAATTCTAATAATTTTTTTGTATCTTTATTATATGGAATTCTACAATTTTTTTCTTTATTTATTATCATTTTTTTTACTTCTTCATAATCCATAAAAAATAATTTTTCTACTTCGCTATCTTGTTTTGTATATGCTTCTAGTTTTTCACAAGAATATGCTAAATATTCATATGTTAAATATTTTCCTTTTCTTCCATCCTTTGAAAAGTCAATTTCAAATTCGTTTAATTTTTTTATAGTTGGAATTAATTTTTCAAAAGCTCTTTCACCAATTTCTTCTTTTCCTTCTCTTATAATAGCTTGCATTGGCACTTCTCCTGTTTGAACATGGCCTGAAGCACTTACATCTATCATTCCTGGGTCATTTACTTTTTTATGACTTCTTTCTTGCATTAAAACTTGTTTTGTTTCTGGATTTATTATCCAAATTTGCACAGCTTTAAGAAGAAGGCCTTTTTCGATACCTTCTTCTCTTTCAACTGTTCCTATTTTTTTTCCGTTTTTATCATAATAATTTACGATTTCATCTTCTGTAGAATTCAATCTTATTCTGTTTTTAAAATTATTCATAAATTCCACCGTTTTTAATTTTACTTTATATTAAGATTTTATATATTATTTTTTCATACCTTGCTGTCGAAACCTTCAATTATAATATATGAATGGTTTCTTCAATCGCACTCGCTATCGCTCGTTTGGTCGCTGCGCGGTATTTCAAAATTAATATATAAAATCTAATTCTAATATAATTATTCTAAGCATCTAATAGGCATTCTATTCCAGGTAATTTTTTACCTTGTAAAAATTCTAATGAAGCTCCACCACCTGTAGAAATATGTGTCATTTTATCTGCTAGTCCAGATTTTTCTACAGCAGCTGCTGAATCTCCACCACCTATAATTGTTGTTGCATCTTCTAATTCTGCAAGTGCTTTTGCTATTGAGTTTGTTCCTATTGCAAATTGGTCAAATTCTGAAAGTCCAACTGGACCATTCCAAATTACAGTTTTTGCTCCTTGAAGATTTTCTATAAACATTTTTATTGTTTTTTCTCCAATATCAAATCCTTCCCAATCATCTGGTATTTCTGTCCAAGCTACTGTTTTACTTTCTGTATCTGGTTTAAATTCTTTACCTACTTTTGTATCAACTGGTAATATAAATTTAACTCCTTTTTCTTCTGCTTTTTTCATTGCTGCTAAAGCTAAATCTACTTTATCTGGTTCGCATAAAGAATTTCCTACACCATATCCTTGTGCTTTGAAGAATGTGTATGCCATTCCTCCACCTACCATTAATGTATCTACTTTATCTAATAAACTGTCGATAACTCCAATTTTATCTGAAACCTTTGCACCTCCTAATATAGCAACAAAAGGTCTTTTAGGATTATTTATTGTATCTCCTAAAACTTTAAGTTCTTTTTCTATTAAAAATCCTGCAACTGCTGGTAAGAATTTAGCTATTCCTGCAGTTGAAGCATGTGCTCTATGAGCTGCACCAAAAGCATCGTTTACATATACTTCTGCCATTGAAGCTAATTCTTTAGCAAACGCTTCATCATTATCTGTTTCTTCTTTATGGAATCTAACATTTTCTAATAACATTACTTCTCCATTTTTTAAGTTAGCAGCTTTTGTTTTTGCATCTTCTCCTATAACATCTTTTGCCATTATAACTTCTTTTCCTAATTGTTTAGATAGTTCTTTAGCAACTGGTGCTAATGAAAAATCTGGATTAACTTCTCCTTTTGGTCTTCCTAAATGAGAAGCTAATATAACAGCACAATTATTATCTAATAAATATTTTATAGTAGGAATTGAAGATACAATTCTTCTATTATCTGTTATATTTTTGTTTTCATCCATTGGTACATTAAAATCACATCTTAAAAATACCTTTTTGTCTTTTAAATCAATATCTCTTACAGTTTTTTTATTCATAATAAAAACCTCCTATTTTTCTTTAAAAATACTGTTATTTACAGTATTAACAATTTTTCAATAATCGATACCATTGTATATCAAAAAAGAACACATTTCAAGTGTTCTTTAAAAGTTTAATTGTAAACTAAAAATATATTTGTTTTTGATAGACCGCGTAAGCGACCAAACGAGCAGATTTCTCTGCGAGTGCGATTTGGAGCAATCTTCAAATTTTCAAATCAAAGATTGCGACACCAAGGTCTAAGAAAACAATATATTTTTAGTTTACTATCTTAAATTTCTGCAAAATACTTAATAGTTCTTACCATTTGACTTGTATAAGAATTTTCATTGTCATACCAAGCAACTACTTGAACTTGATATAAACCATTTCCTATTTCTGTAACCATTGTTTGTGTACTATCGAATAAAGAACCATATCTCATTCCTACAACATCTGATGATACTAATAATTCATCTGTATATCCAAAAGATTCACTTTCTTCAGATTTCATTGCAGCATTTATAGAATCTACTGTAATATTTTCTCCTTTAACTACTGCAACTAAAATTGTTGTTGAACCTGTTGGTACTGGAACTCTTTGTGCTGAACCAATTAGTTTTCCATTTAATTCTGGAATAACAAGACCTATAGCTTTTGCAGCTCCTGTAGAGTTTGGAACAATATTTACTGCTGCAGCTCTTGCTCTTCTTAAATCTCCTTTTCTATGTGGTCCATCTAATAGCATTTGATCTCCTGTATAAGCATGAACTGTTGTCATTATACCAGATTGAATTGGTGCATAATCGTTTAATGCTTTTGCCATTGGTGCTAAACAGTTTGTTGTACAAGATGCAGCTGAAATTATTTTATCATCTGCTGTTAATATATTTTCGTTAACTCCAAATACAATTGTTTTTAAGTCTTTACCAGCTGGTGCTGAAATAACAACTTTTTTAGCTCCTGCATCAATATGAGCTTGTGCTTTTTCTTTTGTTGTATAGAAACCTGTACATTCTAATACAACATCTACACCAATTTCACCCCAAGGTAAATTTGCTGCATCTTTTTCTGCATATATTTTTATAGTTTTTCCATCAACTGTAATTGAATCTTCTCCTGCAACTACTGTATCTGCCTTTTCAAATCTTTTTTGTGCTGAATCATATTTTAATAAATGTGCAAGCATATCTGGGCTTGTTAAGTCGTTTATTGCAACTATTTCATACCCTTCTGCTGTAAACATTTGTCTAAAAGCTAGACGTCCTATACGTCCAAATCCATTTATTGCCACTTTAACTGACATACAAATTCCTCCTATCTCGATGTATATTTTTTACATCTTTTGTAATTAATTATATTATTGCCTTTTTTAGGCAAATTCATTCTATACCAATTTTTTTTGTATTGCAAGAGTGTTTTTATTTTTTTTGTATTGACATTATATCATAATTTTTATATAATTTGACTATATTAATTTTATGGAGGTAAATCTTATGGCAGTTATTCGTCCATGTGCTGATTTAAGAAACAATTATAATGAAATTTCTAAAATTTGTCATGAAACAAAAGAACCCATTTATATTACAAAAAATGGTTCAAATGATTTAGTTATTTTAAGTGATGAAGCATATGAATCTATAAAAAAAGAAATTGCAGAATCAACAGAAGAAAAAATTGATCGACTTATTTCTGAAAAATTTAATAAATATTATTCTAATTTTGAAGAATTTCAAAAAGAAGTCTGGAAAAATATTGAAGTAGCTTTAAGTGAGATTGACTCTGGAAAAGCAATTACTATGGAAAAAGCACTTGCAGAATTGGAGGCCAAAAATGAAACTAATTAAAAAATATAAAATTTATTATTATTTACGAAGTTCAAATTAAAACTCGGTAAAGTTTACATTTTACATATATTTTATTCAAATCAAAATTATTTAAATCTTTTATAAATTCCAATTTATTTTTGTTAATTTTTTTGTTAAAAAAAGTCGTTTTTCTCTTGAATTAATTTTCATTTTGATATACTATATAAAAGATAATTTTATGTTCGGTTACTAAGGAGGAAATTTAATGCCAAGAAAAGCAAAAGATAAAGAAAAATTAATTGAAGAAAATGATATAAAAAAAGAAAGTCATAGAGGTCGTAAAACAAAAAATAGTGTCACAGATAAAAAATCTTTATCTGCAAAAACAGAAAAGAAAAAGACTTCATCAAAGAAAGCAAAAGTAACAACATCAAAATTAAACAAATCACCGAAAACGTCGAACCCTACATCCAAAAAAGAAATTAATGAAAAAAAGTCCACATCTCGTAGAGGTCGTAAGTCTACAAAGGAAAACACAGATAAAAAATCTACAACAACTAAAAAGAGAAATGAGTTTTTGGCTGAATATTATGATTTACCTTTTAATTATAATAAAACTGTTGTAAAACTTTTGGCTCAAACTCCTGAAACATTATTTGTTTATTGGGAAATTTCTGATGATGATAGAAAAATGTATAAAGAGAAATTTGGAGATAATTTCTTTGAAACTTCAACCCCTATTTTAAAGGTTCATAACATAACTATGAATTATTATTTCGAAGTTGAGATTAATGACTTTGCAAATTGTTGGTATTTACACGTAAACGATAGTAAATGTCAATATGAAATAGAACTAGATAGAAAAAAATATATTCCAAATAAGGAACCAGAATATATTTATATTTCAAAATCTAATGAATTGGAAGCTCCAAATGACCATGTTTTACTTGAAAAGCTTCCAGATTTTGTTACTTTTAAAAACGTAAAAACTAATAACACTAAAAACGTTAAAGTACCTAAAAATATTAATAAAATTTTTGGTACAAGAGAAATATATAACATGTTTTATAAAGATAACGAATTTATTAATAACCCATCATCTAAATTTTAAAGGAGATCAACTATGAATACAAACCCACAAGGATACGTAAGTTTTGTTTTACATGCTCATCTTCCATTTATACATCATCCTGAAAGTGATGATTATTTAGAGGAGCAATGGCTTTTTGAAGCAATTTCAGAAACTTATATTCCTCTTCTTACAAACTTTCAAAAATTAGTGGATGAAAATGTAGATTTTAGAATAACAATGTCTCTTACTCCTCCACTTTTAAATATGTTAGATAATAAATGTTTACAAAGAAAATATATAAAATATTTAAAACAACATATTGAACTTGCTACCAAAGAAGTTAAAAGAACTACCTACGATAATAGATTAAATGAACTTTCAAAATATTATTTTAATAGATATTCAAACGATTTGCATTTATTTAAAGATGTATATAATTGTAATTTAATAGAAGCTTTTAAACATTTTCAAGATATTGGGGTTTTAGAAATAATAACCTGTGGTGCTACACATGGTTATTTTCCTATTTTATATGTTAATGAAAATACTGTTAAAGCACAAATTGCAGTTGGTGTAGAAACATATAAGAAATATTTTGGAAAACAACCTCGTGGAATTTGGCTTCCTGAATGTGGTTATGTTCCAGAAGCTGATAAATACTTAAAAGAGTTTGGTATTGAATATGTTATAACTGAAACTCATGGAATTTTATATGCAGACCCTACTCCTATTTATGGTACATTTGCCCCAATAGTTTCTCCAACAGGAGTTGTTGCATTTGGTAGAGATACAGAATCTTCTCGCCAAGTATGGAGTTCTATAAACGGTTACCCAGGAGATTATAACTATAGAGAATTTTATAGAGATATAGGTTATGAAACAGATTATGATTATATAAAACCATATATAGCTCACAATGGTGTTAGAGTTCACACAGGAATAAAATATTATAGAATTACAGGCGATACAGATAACAAAGATTATTACAACTTACAATGGGCACAAGATTCTATTAACAAACAAACTGGCCATTTTTTCGATTGTAGATGTGAACAAATAAATAAAATTGCTCCACATATGAACAAACCACCTATAATTTTATGCCCTTATGATGCTGAACTTTATGGTCATTGGTGGTATGAAGGTCCAGATTGGTTATATACTTTATTTAAAAAAATACATTATGATAAATGTAATTTTGCACTTATTACACCTAGCGAATATATAGATAAATATCCAGAAATTCAAGAATGTACACCTTGTCGTTCTAGTTGGGGTGCAAATGGTTATAGTGAAGTATGGCTTAACCCTACAAATGATTATGCACATAAACATCTTCACGTTGCTGGTGATAGAATGGTTGAACTTGCACACCTTTACCCTAATGCAAAAGGAAAACTAAAAAAAGCGTTAAACCAATGTGCTAGAGAACTTTTACTTGCACAAAGCAGTGATTGGTTATTTATTATTACAAATGGAACAATGGTTGAATATGCGCATAAACGTATAAAAGACCATATTGGAAGATTTACAAAGTTATATTATCAAATAAAAGAAAATAATATAGATGAAGAATTTTTAAAAGATATTTATAAAAAAGATAGAATTTTTGAAGAAATAGATTATAATATTTATTATTAAACAAGACCCGGACAATAGTCCGGGCCTTCATTTTTAAATTTATATGTCAAATTCTTTTCAAACTGTATTATACAAGTTTCACATAGACTTTTACTTTCATATTATATGTATAAGAAAAGGCTTTTAGTAGATACTATACATATAATTGGAGGGAATTTTTTTATGAAATCTTTTGCAATAAAAAGCAACAATAATCAAATAAATAAATATCTGCTAAATAGCTTTGAAAATTACAATTTAGAAAATTTCCATATTTCTTATAAAAAATTTAAAATCTATAATAATATTATTTTACATTACAAAAATAAAAATACAACAGAATTTTATGATTGTTTTTGTGAGATTTTAACAAATTGTATTATAAAATATTATGAAGAATCTATATTAAAGCAACTTATTACTTTAAACTATTTTTATTTTTCGAAAATAGAACAATCTATAATTTTAAAAAATTGTTTATCTTATTTAAAAGACATAAATAATTTAGAAAATATGACTCGTAGAGAAAACATTTATATATCTCTTTTAAAATATATTGATGAAAACAAATCTTTTATTTTAGATGGTTTTGTTAATTTTAGACTTGAAAATTATAAAAAAGTTCTTGAATATGTTGTAGATTTGAATGTAAATAATTTTCTAATAGAAAAAGAATACAACGAATTCGTAAGTTTATTAAAAATTTATATAAATTCTAAAAGTTCGGAATGTAATTGTTTGCATTTATTATATAAAAATGATAGTGCCGTTTTACTTGATGAGAACTATAATCAAATTGATACAAAAAATTATTTATTAGATGCAAAGTATTTATCGGATATTAGTTTTTCTGAAAATGATTTTATTTTAAATGCTCTTTTAACATTACTTCCTAAAAAATTATATATTCATTTATTAAGCAAAAGTGATGAATTTATAGAAACTTTAAAATTAATTTTTACAAATAGAATCTCACTATGCAAACACTGTTCATTATGTACTAAATATAAATATTTAAACAAAATCAAGTAGAGGAAGCACCTCTACTTGATTTTATGTATACTTCTATGGTATAATAATGTTAATTTTATTGCTGCAAGCAATTACATATAGGAGGGACACAACATGAATAAACTTAATAAACTTAATAAACTTATAATTCTTGCTATTTGTGCATTATTAATAACAATAATTATTATTGTATTTAACTTTCAGTCAAAGCGGTATAATCTTTTAGAAAAAGATTATTATAATCTGAAAACGGCTTATGATGAAAATCAAAAAGCCGCTAAACCTGATGAGCTACAGGAACTTAATCAAAAAGTTTCTAGCCTACAGGATGAATTGAATTCTGAAAAGGAGATAACAACTTCTTTGAGGAAAAAGCTAAAACAAAAAAAGAATGAAAAAGAACCTTTATCAACCGCCACAACGCCAGTAGCAACAACAACATCATCTACCACCAATTATTTAAAAATTAAATATTGGTTTGATGATAAGAACTATCAACTTTCAGATGAAGAACAAAAAATTTATAAGGATCCTTACTTAAGTAAGAAGGTTTCTAGTAAACGTATTTTTGTCTCTTCAACAATATCTGAAGAAAGATTAGAAAATGGCCAAACTGTTTATTCGGCTATGACTTCAAAAGGCTTAGTTTATTCTAGTAGTTATATAAACTTAAACCAGCTGGAGCATACTGATTATTCAGTTTCATCTGAGGCTATTTCTTCGGAGGAAAACGAAAAATATATAAAAATTCGTTTTTATAAAACTTCTGAAGAAAGACGGTTAGGCGAGGAGTCAGAGCAGAAATGGTATTCTGATTACACCTTATCGCAGGAAGTGAAAGATTCAAAATACCTTAGAATTGTATCTGAGGTAGATGATTTCATAGCTTCAAATGGTGTTCAGGTCTACTGTGCTCTTACCCAAAACGGAGATATTGTGTATATGCATGAGTCTCCAAATCTTGAAACTATTAACGAAGAATAACAAATTGCTTGCAAAAACAGCCCTGTAATTTAGGGCTGTTTTATTTTACAAAGACATATTTATTCCTCTGGCAACAATACTGCTCATATTATCTATTAATTCATCTATTTCTTTTGGTGTTACTATCATATTATATTCATTTGGTATTAAGGCCGATTTTATTTCTTCGTAATTGTCTTGTTCTTTTAATTTATTTAAATATTCATTTGATTGAGCTTCATCTTGCAATTTTCCTATAAACAAATCTAAACAATCATTTACAAGTACTGCACTCTCTACAACTGTTGGTATTCCCATTGCAATTACAGGAATTCCTAAACTGTTTTCGCTTATTTCTTTTCTTGTATTTCCAACTCCTGCTCCTGGCACTATTCCAGTATCTGATATTTGAATTGTTTTGCTTATTCTATCTATACTTCTTGAAGCTAAACTATCTATTACAATTAATAATTTTGGTTTAGTTTTTTCTACAATTCCCTCTAGTACTTCTAAAGTTTCTATTCCAGTTGTTCCTAAAACTCCTGGAGATATTGCACTTACAGGTCTTGCATCTTCTTCTATATATTCTGGAAAATATTTTATAATGTGTCTTGTTACATCAATATCATTAATTACTTTTGGACCTAATGCATCTGGTGTTACATATATATTTCCTAACCCTACTACTAAAATTTCATCTTGTGAATCTGTGTGTTTATTTATAAGATCTTTCAACTCTTTAGAAACTATCTCGGCCGATTGTTGTAATTCATCACTATCTATTATTTTTATATTCTTTATATCTATAGTAATATAATCTCCAATAGGCTTTCCAATTGCCTTTTCTCCCTCTTCACTTGTAATTTTTACCTTTGTAATTTTTAAATTTTCATTAATTTCTTCATTTTCTACATCTATTCCCTCTATATTATCATCTAATTTGTTCGCTTTTTTATACAAATCTCTTCTTTCATCTGCTAAATCTGTTCTAAAATTGAACATAAAAAAACCTCCTTAATCAAATTTATTTTATTATATTTTTTGATTAAGAAGATTTTTTTATTCAGTTTTATTTAATTTTATATTTCATATTCAAAATTTTCTAAAAATTCCGCATATTCTTTAAATTCTTTATTATTTTTTATAATTTTCTTTATTTGTTTGTCTTTGTCTTGCTATTGCTAAAGAGTTTGCTTTTACGTCATCTGTAATTGTTGATCCTGCACCAACTGTTACATTGTTTTCTATTTTTACTGGTGCTACAAAATTCACATTTGATCCTACAAAACAGTTATCTCCAATTATTGTTTTATTTTTATTTTTACCATCGTAATTACATGTTATTGTTCCACAGCCTATGTTTGTTCCTTTGCCAATTTCGCAATCTCCCATATATGATAAGTGTGGCACTTTTGTTCCTTCTCCTATAATTGCTTTTTTTATTTCTACAAAACTTCCTATTTTTACGTTATCTGCTAGTCTGCATCCTTCTCTTATATAACTGTTTGGACCTATTTCACAGTCATTTCCTATTTTTACATTAGATTTTATTGTAGTATTTGGGTGTATTACTGTATCTACTCCTATTTCTACATCATCATATATATATGTGGTATCTATATCTTCTATTGTTACTCCATTTTTCATATATTCTGTGTTAATTCTTTTTTGTAAAATTTTTGTTACCATTTCTAATTGCATTCTATCATTAACACCTAAAATTTCTGTATTATCTTTTACTGTTATTGCACCTGTACGTAGCCCTTTGTCATTCATTATTTTTATAACGTCTGTTAAGTAATATTCTCCTTGTGCATTATTTGGTGTTAATTCTTTTAATGCTATTAATAATTCTTCTATATCAAAACAATAAATTCCAGCATTTATTTCTTGAATTTGTTTTTCTTCTTCTGTTGCATCTTTTTCTTCTACTATTCCTTTAACATTCCCGCCTTCATCTCTTACAATTCTTCCATAACCTGTTGGATTTTCATATTTTGCAGATAAAAGTGTTGCACATTCTTTATTTTCTATAGATTTATTTAATAGTTTTTCAATAGTTTCAGATCTTAAAATCGGAACATCTCCATTTAATACTAAAACCTTTCCTTTTTTGCCTTCTAAGTATTTTACTGCTTGCATTACAGCATGCCCTGTTCCTTTCATTTCCTCTTGAACAGCATATTTCACACTATCTCCTAGAACATCTTGAACTTGTTCTTTTAAATAACCTACTACAGCTATTACATCATCTATTCCAGCCTTTTTTGTTGTTTCTACGGCTCTTTTAACTAATTCTTTTCCGTAAATTTTATGTACTAATTTAGACTTATTTGACTTCATTCTAGTACCTTTTCCAGCAGCAAGCATTATTGCGATTGTTTCTTCCATTTTAATACATCCTTTCTTTATAAAAACTTTTTGTATTTTATCATATGAATATTCATTTTGCAAATGTGACAAATTTATAATTTATAAAATTTATTTAAGGGTAAAATAATAATTAAGATTAAATTTCGCGAAGCAAGTGGGGACCTTTCCGGCATTCTTCAAAATTCTTTGAATTTTGTTAGAAGGACGTGAATGGGGAGCTTTGATGAAATTTTAGATTAATTCATTATTTTACCCTATAAATCTTTTTAATAAAAAAAGCTCCTATGTTTTATTGACTAGAAATTTATATTATTTTATAATTATGTTTAGATTTAATTTTTAAGGAGTATGATTTTTATGCCAGAACCCAAAGAAGTTACTGATATGAGAAATAATTCTACTAACAGAGATTATGTACTTGCTGCCGTTCAAGTACAACGGTAGTTTATTAGATTATGCAGATGATTCTTTTAAAGATGATAAGGAAATTGTTTTTGCTGCTGTTAAGAATAATCCTGAAGCTCTTGAATTTGCTAGTGATAGATTAAAAAATGATAGAGAAATTGTTTTTGAATCTGTTAGCCGAGTTGGTTGGACTTATTGCTATACAGGTGAAAAATTATTAAATGATAAAGAACTTTTAATGTCTGGTTTAAAAGTTTCTGGTCAAATTCTATATTTTGCAACCCAACAATTAAGAGACGATAAAGAAGTTGTAACCGCCGCTGTTACTAATAAGCCAATTATAGTAAAATATGCAAGCAAAAGGCTACTTTCGGATTTAGATATTGCAAAGTTGGTTTTATCCAAAAATAAAAAATGTTATGAATTTTTAGATGATTCTATAAAGGATAATGAAGAAATAATTAATATTATGAAAGAAGAATAAAACAGGCGATCATTGGTCGCCTTTAATTTATTGTTGTCCCTGTTGCGCCTGTTCCAACTACCGCTTCTTGTAGTGCTCTCCATGTATTACAACCAACAATTCCATCTGCTATTAATCCAACTCTTCTCTGATATGATTTTACTGCATTTTCTGTTGCTGAACCAAAAATTCCATCTAACCCATTTGTTCTATATCCTAATGTATTTAAATCATCTTGTGCAATACATACATAATTACTTATACTTCCTCTTCTTAAAGTTGGGAATCCTCCTGATGGACATGCTGGTCTTCCAAATCTTTTATCAAAATGCACCCATGATGGTGTTAATGATATTGGTTCAACATATGTCCATACTCCTGAACTATTTGCACTATTCCATAAAGTTCTCCTACCACTACTTGTTAAATTTTGACCTACATCAAATGCTACTCCTGCATAATGTTGACTTTGATTGCCATGTCCTCCCTCATAAGGTCTTTTAAATGCAAATCCAACTTTTATTGGTCTTCCATATATATATCTTTGGCTATTCCAACTCTGCATACATCTTTTAGTAGTCCATAAAATATTACTTTTGCTTGAACCTCTAAATTCTTTTACCAATAAGGTTCTATTTGTGTTATATGGCATTGCTTCATTTTCTCCTCTTATATATGTTTCCATTCTATCCGAGTCATTATTAAATACTAAAATTCTTGCCATAATATACCTCCAATTTTTTATTCTTCTTATATATTATGAAAAAATATAAGTTTTTGATATAAAAAGTCAGACATATAAATAATAATTTTCTATAATAGAAAAAATCCTTACAGAAAATATATTATATTTCCTGTAAGGACCTTATTCAATCATTGAAATATTTTGTTCACTGCTTCTTCTGTGAAGTCGCAATTTGTTGAACTGCCAATATGACCTTCAATAAACCTCCATGCATCCTGGTAATTCCTTATAGAATATGCCGGAACAGAATCCACCAGACTTCGCTTTCCTCTTTCATAGAAAGCAAGTTCTAATTCATTTTCGTGTTTCTTGCTTACTTCAAGCCGATAACCTCTTGAGATTACGACTCCTTTATCTTTTACAATTTTCATATTTTTTGCCTCCTTTACTTAAAAGAAACATTGTTAAAAAGTGACTCTTGCTATTATATCACTTTTTTTATAATATGTAAACCTTTTTACCTAATTTTCTATATAATTTGTAAGTTCTACCATTGCATCTGCCGCTTCTAAATATTCTGAAAAAGTTCTTTTTATAAATTTAGAGTTTCTAAGTGATGGCTGTGTTGCAGTTAAATCCATTAGTAAAGGAATTCCTAGTCCTTTATTTAGCATTTTTGTTGTTTCTTTATAGTATTTTACAAGTTTGCTAACTTCCATTCTCCCTTTTACAAGATTATATTCTTTCATAGATTTATTATGTTTTTCTAGCAATTCTTTTATAAAGTCTTCATATTTATATTTTTTATATCTTTCCATATTATATATTTTTGCAGCACACTCTAAACCATAAATTGTTTTTAAGTTAAAGTTTTCCAAAAACAAATTAAATTCCTCTGAACTAAAATAGTAATAATGTCCTTGTGCATTATTAAAGGCTCTTAAGGTATCTAAATAACCTAATTTCATATTTTTTTCTATTTTTTCGTGATTAAATTCAAAGGTTCCACCTAAGTCCTCATCTGCTCTAATCATTTTTATATACACATTTTTATCTATAGTTTTTCTTTTAATTCCAATACCAGTAACATCAACTACAATTATGTTTTTATAGCCTTTTTTTATTAGTAAATTTATTGGAATATTGTCGTGCAAACCGCCATCATAATATTCTACATTATCTATTTTTTGAGCCTTAAAGATTGGAAAACAGGCTGTTGCAAGTAGATAATCATCCATTTTTTCCTTTGGTATATCTCCTTTAAATAATTCTTGAGATTCACCTTTTATTGAAGATGTTACAAGTCCAAAATCTATTGGTGAATTATAAATTTTATCTACATCTATATATTTGTTTACAGTATCTCTTAATGCGTTATTTTCTAAACCGCCTTTTTCAATATATTCTGCTGCTAAAATTCCTAAATTTTTTATATTGAAAATATTTTTTGTTTTATCTATCTTTTTGTCCATGGAAATAATATTGTCAAACTCTATTGTTTTATATAAATCTACCATTTTTTCAAAATCGTCTTGTAATATTAAAGCTGCATTTAGTGCTCCAATTGATGTACCAGCTATTGCAGTTATATTAATATTAAGCTCTTTTAGAGCTTTCCATACTCCAACTTCATACGCACCTTTTGTTCCACCACCTGCAAGAACTAATCCAAACTCTTTATCCATTGTATATCTCCTTATAAAACTTTTTTAAATCTTTTTTCCATTCTTTCTTTTCCAATTATTTTCATAATTTCATACATATCTGGTGTGTTTGTTCTACCTGTTAAAGCTATTCTTAATACTGTACTTACATCTCCTACGTGTCCTGGGTATGCATCTGGATTTGCTTTGTATTCTTTTACTTCGCTAGCATATCCTAATTTTCCTGCTAAGGCTTTTATTGTATCAAACCATTCTTGTTTGTCGTGTTCTTCACTATATATTTTTAAATATTCTGTAAGAATTTCTGATATTTTTTCTTTATCATTTATTACTTGCCATTCATAATTTTGTTCTTTTTCATTAAATTCTTCATCATACATATATTCTATTTCATTTTTTACATCTGACCATTTTGCAATATCTTTTCTTGGCTTTTTGTTTCCTCTTTCAATTCCTAAAACTTTTAAAGAATATTCTTTGTTTTCTAATAATTTAACAAGTTCATTATCAAACTTTTTAGCCCAATTTAGTGCTTCTTCATATACTTGTTCAGCGGTAAAAGCAGATATAACAATTTTAGATACATCTAATAGTTTTACCATATCAAATAAGGCTCCACTTACACTCATTTTGTTTAATTGTAATTCAAATTCATCTATAGATTTCTCTTTATTTGCTCTTCTCCAATTTTCAAAACTTGAATTTGCAATGTTTAGCAAATATTCTTTAACTGCTTCTTTTGGAATACCTAATTCTGTATAATAACTAACTGCTGCCTCTGCATCTTTTCTTTTACTTAATTTACGTTTATTTCCATTGTCGTTTTTCATAACTGGTGCAATGTGTGCATATTTAGGAGCTCTAAAACCTAGTTCCCTAAATAATTGTAAATGTAATGGAACTGAAGATAACCATTCATCACCACGAATTACAAGTGTTGTTCTCATTAAGTGGTCATCTATTGCATGTGCAAAATGATATGTTGGAAGACCATCTGCTTTAATAATAACTATATCTTGGTCATTTTCTGGAAATTCTACATTTCCTTTTATTACATCTTTATGTTTTATTTTTCTATCTTCTCTACCTGGTGATTTAAATCTTATAATATATTCCTCTCCATTTTCTATTCTTTTCATTGCTTCTTCAACTGGAATAGTTCTACATTTTGCCCATACTCCATAATAACCTGGTCTTATTTTAGCTGCTTCTTGCTTATTTCTAATAGCTTCTACATCTTCTGGAGTACAGAAGCAAGGGTATGCCTTTCCTTGTGCAATTAAATATTTTGCATATGCTTGGTATATTTCTTTTCTTTCACTTTGTTTATAAGGTCCATAATTTCCTTTACTTTCTGTATCTGAAATCATACCTTCATCACATTCAATATCATAATCTTTTAAAGCATTTACTATACCTGTTACGGCATTTTCAACTTCTCTTTTTTGGTCTGTATCTTCAATTCTTAAAAAGAACACACCACCTGTTTGAGTTGTAAGTTTCTTTGCAATTAAACTTTGGTAAATACCACCAATATGAACAAAACCAGTTGGACTAGGTGCAAATCTCGAAACAACTGCACCTTCTGGTAAATCTCTTTCAGGATACTTATTTTCATAATATTCTATATCTTTTGCATCTGGGAAAATTAAATTTGCTAAATCTTTATAATCCATTTCTCATCTCTCCTACTTCTACTAATAAATTCTTACGTATTATATCAAAAAAGAATATATAATACAATAATATTTTCTTATTTCATACAATATAAAAAATGGCTTGGTTATGCGGGTCGCCCTAAGGACGCCGACCCCTACAACTTCTAATTTATGTTTGACTAATATTTTAATATTATTTTGTTTTGGGCGGACAGAGGCGTCCGCCCCTACTCCTAATCAATAAAAAAATTACTTAAATCTACTAGGTAGGTCACAAAAGGGTAACAAATCAATAATACCAAGCTTTAAAGTGCTTGGTATTATTACGTTTTATTAAATTTCCATTATTATTGGCAGAATCATTGGGTTTCTTTTTGTTTTTTGGAATATATATTCTCTTAGGTTTTCTTTTACGTTTGATTTTATTGTTGACCAGTCTGTTATGTGTTTTTCTTCGCATTTGTATACTTCTCTTCTTACTACGTTTTTTACGTCATCCATTAGGTTTTCTGATTCTCTTACATATACAAATCCTCTTGAGATTACGTCTGGTCCTGCTATTATGCTTCCTGAACTTGAGTCCATTGTCATTACTATTATTATTAGTCCGTCTTGTGATAAGTGTTGTCTGTCTCTTAGTACTATGCTTCCTACATCTCCAACTCCTAATCCATCTACTAATACTCTTCCTGATGGTACTGTTCCTGTAAATTTTGCTTCGTCTTCATTTAGTTCTAATACTTTTCCATTATCTGTTAAGAATATATTTTCTTTGTCTATTCCCATAGATTTTGCTGTTTCACTATGTGCTATTAATTGTCTATATTCTCCATGAACTGGTATAAAGTATTTTGGTTTTGCAAGTGCTAATATTATTTTTTGTTCTTCTTGACATGCGTGTCCTGATACATGTATAGCCTCTAGTGAACTATATATAACTTCTGCTCCTAGTTGCATTAAATCATCTATTACTTTTGATACAAATTTTTCGTTTCCAGGTATTGCTGTTGCAGATATTATTACTTTGTCATTTGGTGTTATTTGTACT
This sequence comes from uncultured Clostridia bacterium, assembly GCA_934155165.1. Classification (GTDB taxonomy): domain Bacteria; phylum Bacillota; class Clostridia; order TANB77; family CAG-508; genus Merdicola. Next base: position 18,669 of record CAKPGS010000009.1, read on the forward strand.
TTTCTGTGTTCTCCTGCTGCCATTCTTGTTAATGCAGACATTGGCTCTCCTTGACTTCCTGTTGTTATTATAACTAGTTGGTCATCTGTATAGTTTTTTATCATATCTATATCTATAAATACATTATCTGGACATTTGATATATCCTAATTCTCTTGCTGTATCTATCATATTTACCATACTTCTACCACATACAGCTATTTTTCTTTTATGTTCTACTGCTGAATTTACAATTTGTTGAACTCTATGCACGTTTGATGCAAATGTAGCAACTACAATTCTCTTTGTACAGTTTTGGAATAATTTTTCAAATACTTCTCCAACTGTACTTTCAGACATTGTGTATCCTTTTCTTTCTGCATTTGTACTATCAGACATAAGCGCTAGTATTCCTTTGTTTCCTAATTCTGCAATTCTTCCTAAATCCATTTGTTCACCATCAATTGGTGTAAAATCTAGTTTAAAATCTCCTGTGTGAAGTATTGTTCCAACTGGTGTTGTTATTGCAAGCATTACAGAATCTGGTATACTATGGCAACTTCTTATAAACTCTACTTTGAATTTTCCAAGTTTTATTGTTTGGCCTTGTTTTACTTCTTTTAGCTTTGTTGAACGTAATAATTTATGTTCTTCTAACTTATTTCTAATTAATCCTGCAGCTAATTTAGTAGCATACACAGGCACATTTATTTTCTTTAACAAATATGGTACAAATCCTATATGGTCTTCATGTCCATGTGTTATAACTAATCCTCTAATTTTCTCTTTGTTTCTTTCTAGATATGTTAAATCTGGTATAACTAAGTCAACACCTAGCATATCATCATCTGGGAATGCTAAACCAGCATCTACTAAAATTATATCGTCTCCATATTCAAAAACAGTTATGTTTTTACCTATTTCATGTAATCCTCCTAGAGGAATTATTTTTATTGTTTCTTTTTTAAATATAAAATCTTTATTATTTGCTTTATTTGTTCTTCTTGTAGTTGTTCTTCTTTTTGATGTTTCTTCTATTTTTACATTTTTGTTTTCCTTTGTTTCTGCTACTTTATTTTTTCCTCTTGTACTTCTTCTTGTTGTATTATTATGATTTTCATGTGTTTTTCTAGTTGTTTCTGTATTATTTCTTTTTGTTCTCGTTGTTCTTGTTTTTCTTTCCGTACTTTCTACTTTTGTAGATTTTAATTCTTCTTCCATTTTTTCTCTCCTTCTTTTCTATGTTAATTTAACTTTATGTATATAATTGTTCCCCGAAATTGCAAAGAGAATATAGGTAAACAGAGAATTCTGCTCCTATATTTGCTATAACCCTAAATATAATTTATTTTCATTTTCAAATAATATAAATCTCTGTACCTTATACTAAATAATTCATTTCATTATAATAATAGAATTTTTTATCTCTTACTGAACAATAGTGTATATCCTTACACCGCTAAAGATTACACTTATAAATCTCATTTTTATTTCCGAATCAATTTCTCTTATTATTTCTAAACACAAGTTTTTTATACATAAAACTTAAATCTCTTATTTTATCTATCTTTCAAGATAATCACTGCTTTGTATTATACAATAATATTTTATTCTTGTCAAATTTACATAATAAAAAAATAGTTCCTCCACTCGGGCGGACTTAAGACATCCTCCCTCACACTTAAAATGGAACTTTCCTATTATATAAAAAAAGTGCTATTTATTTTTAAATAACACTTTTTTGGCAACATTATTCCCAAGCATATTCTCCAAAAATTTCTAAGGCCTTTCCATAATCTGTTATTCCAACATTTTCTTCTTTTGAATAATAATAAGGAGCCATACCTAAATTATATTCTCCAGGCATTATATATATTTTATTTTCGTCTTTTGCCATTGTTATAGCTTTTAAAACACTCAAATAAGGTTTATTTGCACTTACATCTCCTGTTTCATCATTACCTTCCGTAGAAACATAAATATCAGCAGTTGGTACACTTTTTATTGTAGCAGATGTAATAATCTTTTCATTTGTTTTCTCTCCTTTTTTCAATTATATTTTTAATATCTCAATAAAATTTATTGTATAAAATTCTGCATAAGAATCGCTTCCACCTGCTACTTCAATAAATTTCGTATTTTCGTTTACTCTTGTTTCTAAATCTGCATCTGGATGACCTACACCATCAAATTGCCAAACTCTAGTAATATTTTCTATTGTACTTTTATTTTCATCTACATAATTTACACTTGTTGAACTTCCTCTACCAGATCCAGAAATTTTAACTCTAATTTTTCCTTTTAACGCTGAACTATCTACTTGCATATAAAATTTTTGACCTGCACTTATTCCTTGAAATGTTGTATCATCTTTATCAAAAATTAATGATTGCATTGCATCATTTGCAGTTGGATTAATTAATACTTGTGTTTCCGTTGTTAAACCTGAGGCTATTTTTACGCTTTTCATCTTTAATACAGGTGTTTCAAAACTTGTAGTTTCTAATTTATTTCCTTTTACTTTTATCCAATTTTCTCCATAGTCTGAACTATAATAATTTTCTATGTCTTCTCTTTGGTCATATTGTATTTCAACATCACTATTAACTATTATCCCCCTAGAAGTTAATAATGCATATTCAGATTTTGAATTTATATTAGTTGTTGGTTCTGATGCCTTATCAAAATCTAGACAATTAATCTTCTTTTCAAATTCTATTCCATTTCCCTTTGAATCTAATGCTTTTACATATATAGTTAATGTCTTATCCTCATTTAAGCCTATTTTATTATTTAATATATTGTATGAATCAAGTTTTATTGGTTCTTTATAAGTTACAAATTCACCAGTTGTTCCTATTTTATATTGTTTATTTGTTAATTGCTTAGCTGTATTATATGTAATATTAAGTGTTCCTTCTGTTGCAATCTCTTTTTCTGTATCTACATTTACATTAATAATTTTATCTATGTCATCATCTGTTATCTCTATAGTATCTTCTGAAATTTCTCCATTACCTTTTGTTGTTCTAAATACATAGTTTTCATCTTTTTTTACATTATAATCAACATACATTACATTTTTTCCATTACAATAAATTATGTTTCCATCTGGAGTTTCAATTTGTCTTATACCATCTTCTGTTTCAACTTTTGCTAGTATCTGTATATTTTCATCTATATTATTTGAATATATTTCATATGATAATATTTCTGTTTGTGATTTTAAAAAGTTATTTTTTATTATTTTCTGTATATTATTTCTCCCAAAAAATATACTAATAACAACTATAATCAATAATATTATAAATATGACAATAATTATTTTCTTCTTATTACAATTTTTCAATATATTTTTCATTGCCTATCTCCTTAAAATATTATATATAATATTTAGTCTTTTAACAATAGTTATTTATATTTTTTATCTAATTTATCATTTAAATATAATTTTGAAATTATTTTTAATTCTCTTATACTTTCTTCAGATACTTTAAATGAATATAATTTTTTTGCTGGTGCTAATATTGCATATTTTATTGCATTTAAAGTTCCTTCGTTTATTTCAACTGCACTTTTATCTTGTTTGCCACATGTTTCACATTTTAGTCCATTATCTCTTAAACTAAAATATTTTATATTTTCTTTTTTTCCACAGTTTACACACTTTTCTATATGTGGTTTAAAACCTAATATGCTTATTAAACGTAGTTTAAATATAGACATTACTAAGTCCAAATTTTTATCTGTTTCTGAAATTACATATATTGTATTCAATAATAGCTGAAGTATATTATAGCTATTTTGATTTTCTGTTGTTGTATCTTGTATTAATCTTGTAATTTCAGCTACATAATTTAACTTGTCTAAATCTATTCTAACATTATAAAACACTTCTATTGTGCTACATGAATTTATATTATATGTATTTGCACCTTTATATAAAACATATTCACCAAAACATAAATATTGTGTTCCAGCAAGAAGGCTACTTTTAGGCCTTCTTGCGCCTTTAGCTGCACATGATATTTTTCCTAAACCTGGTGTTAAAAGTGTAATCATTTTATCATAATCACCCATATTATGTTCTGCTATTACTATTCCCTTCGTTTTTACTGTTCCCATTTTTTTCCGCCTTTATATTTTTTTCAAGTTGCTCTATTGCTCTTAATTCTACAAATGTATCGATATTTCCAGTATTTTTAAATGTATTCCACGCTATTTGTTTAATCATGAAATCATCTCCTTTATGCTATTTATCTTTTGTAAAATGAATTTTTTTATTCAATTTAATTACATTTTTTTGTGGGCACGGAGCACCGTGCCCCTACAACGTTTGACATCTATTTTGTAATATAATTTTTTACCAATGGCAAATATATTTGTTTAATTATAATAAATTTATTTCATTTTAAATTTATTTACAATGCTTTCTTTTTCTTGCCAATCTTCTTTAACTTTTACCCAAATTTTTAAATTAATTTTTATTCCAAGCATTCTTTCCAAATCTTGTCTTGCATATGTTCCAATTCTTTTTAGCATTTGTCCGCCTTTTCCTATAATTATGCCCTTATGAGAATTTCTTAAACAGTAAATTGTAGCTTCTACATCATATATTTGTTCTCCTTTACTTGTTGTTCTTTCTTGCATTTTTTCTGTTTCTACATATATTCCATGTGGTACTTCTTCATCTAATAATTTTAATGCTTTTTCTCTTATTGTCTCTTCAACTAGTTGTCTTTCTGTTTGATCTGTATATTCATCTATATCATAATATGCTGGACCCGGTTTTAAAAGTTCCTCTATTTCATCTAATATTGCATTTACTTCTTTGCTTTTTATTGCAGATGTTGGTATAACAGCCTTAAAATCATATTCTTTTCTATACATGTCTATAATTTTTAGTAGATTTTCTCTTTTTATTAAGTCTATTTTATTTATTATTAATATTGTAGGTTTATGTGCTTCTTTTATTTTTTCTAGAATTATTCTATCTCCCTTAGGAATTTCATTTTTTGATGCATCTACCATAAATAAAACTACATCAACATCTGTTACAGCTCCATAAGCTGTTTCTAACATTGTCTCTCCAAGCTTTGTTTTAGGCTTATGTATTCCTGGTGTATCTATAAAAATTATTTGTGAATTTTCTCTATTAATAATTGCTCGTATAGCTGTTCTTGTAGTTTGCGATTTATTTGCTGTTATTGCAACTTTTTCTCCTGTTAAAGAATTTATTAATGTAGATTTTCCTACATTTGTTCTTCCTATTATTGATACAAATCCTGATTTAAATTTATTCTCCATATGTTTTCCTTTCCTTACTTATTATATATCGTTTTTATTAATTATTTTGTAGAAATTTGAATTGTAACTAAAAATGTCTGCCTTACATTTTTCATTTTGTAAGCACAGACACTTTTTTATTTTATTACTCAAATGTAACATTTGCATCTATTGGGCAAATATTAAAAAATGTATTTCCATCATTAACTTCAATTTCTTTACCATTTAAATCTTTATATACTGTTTGTGATTTTCTATCCTTCTTTTCACATGTTATTTCAATAGCTTTTCCGTTTGTTATATAATACCCTTTAAAAGTTCCTATATTTGATAAATTTTGTCTATCCTTATTTTCTCCATCATTAAGAACCGTATTTTTTACAAATGTTATTATTATATTTTTAGTAGCAATGCTTTCTTTGGTTTCAAAATCTGTTTGTTTAACTCCTCTTGCATATCTTGTATATGTTTTACTTGCTTCATCATACACATAACTTGTTGTATGTAGTTGTGAATATGGTATTGTTACTTTATTTGCACTTTTTCCTTCTACTAAATCAACTTCCTTTGTAACATAGTTTAGTACACTTTCTTTACTTGATGTTAATTTATAGTTTTTATTTTTTGCAATCTCTTTTAATTTTGCTGTACTTGTTAAAACATTATGTGGTGATGATTTTTGTTTTATTCTCCAGAAACTTCCCTCACTTTCTGTTATTCCATTTATATTATTAACTCCTAAGGATTTTATATCGCTTTCTGCTTTTGGACTCCATCCAAAATGAGCATATATAGCATCATTTTCTAATGCATAATCTAGGAAATAATGTCTTGAACTTCTAACTGGTCCTATTTTTTCAACATCTTGACCTTTAAAGACTGCCATTAATCTTGTTTCTCCACCTTCAACTATTATTTCATAAATAGCATATGCTTTTTTTAATCCTGCTTGTGGCCATGCACCTTTATGGTTGTCTATCATAACAGCTATAGGTCTCTGATTTCCTGAAAATATTTTTATTCCTTTATCGTCTACAACCTCAGTTACTGTTTCATCTTCATTCTCATTATTTATTGCAACCTCATTATTATCTTTGTTTTTAAATACTACCATATATCCTAAAATTCCTGCTGCTATTAATATTATTAATATAGTTATAATTATAAATATTTTCATTTTTTTATTTGTTTTGCTTCTTTTTTCTTTTCTACTCATTTTATCCCCTTACATATTTTTTATTATTTTATCTGTTTATTTCAAGTTTAGAAAGTATATTTTCCTCTTTTTCTCTCATTTGTTTTTTTTCATTTTCTTCCATATGGTCATATCCCATCAAGTGATAAAAGCCATGCACAGCCATATATGCAAGTTCTCTTTCAAAACTATGTCCATATTCTTCTGCTTGTTTTTGTACTTGTTCAATAGATATAATTACATCTCCTAAAACTTGTTGTAATCCATTCAAATTCATTTCGCATACTTTCTTTATTTCATCTTTTTCAAACATTGGGAATGAAAGCACATCTGTTGCTCTATCTATATTTCTATATTCTTTGTTGATTTTATGTATGTTTTCAGGGTTTGTAAGAGTAATAGATATATATAAGTTTTTTAAGCCTTCTTCTTCAAAGCATTTATTTATTACTCTATTCAAAACCTTTTCATATTCTTTATTTTCATCTATATCTAAATATTGTACTTCTAAAAATTCCATTTTTCCTTTCCTTTTCTAAGCAATTTGCTTTTGCTTTGTATAATTGCCAAATGTTTTGCATGAATTTTTTATATTCCTCATAGCTCCCATACTTACTAATTTTTCTTTGTAAAATTTAATAATTTTCTCATATCTCAAAACATTTCTTGCTTCACATAATTTTTTCAAGTCGTTTCTTATAAATAATACTTCTTTTTGTTCTTCGTAATCCTCTGGATTAGTTTCTTTAATTGATTGTAAAGACTTATATTCATTCCAGAATTTTTTATAATAATCTCTTTCTGCAGGTTTGTCCCAATATATTTTAGTAGATAATAATCTCATATTATAATCTTCAATTAAATCTATTAATAATTTATATGCAGATTTCTTCTTTTGTTCTATGCGTGTATCCACTATTAGGTCCCTTGTTTCCTTTAATAATTTTATATAGCATTGTTCAGCTACAATTAAAGGTAAACTATGTGTAAATAGTTGTCTGCTTATTCCAAGTAGTATTGCCTTCTTTTCTATTAGTTCCTTTTGATCTAATTTTCCTATTGTTAATCCTTCAAATTTTTCATATTCATCCATAATTTCTTTATAAGTGTCATTATTGTCATTTTTTATTTTTATAGGTAAAATTAATCCAATATAATCTTCTAATGTATTAAATATTTTATTGTATATTTCTTCTCTGTCTTTTGCAACTAAATTATCTGCAAGTTGCACAGAATAGTGTTTTAGTAAGCCTTTATATAATGTATCCATTTTGGCTGCATAGAATTTTTCATATTTGTTAAGTAATTTTTCTTTATTTTGTGTTTTTACTGTTTCATAATCTAAATCTATTAAATATTTTTGTTTTCTATATTTATATTCTAAATACTCTGTTTCTTTTAAATGTGTTACCTCATAATAATCTGCTAATGCATTTCTTTCAAATTCAGAAGCTGTATTGTTTTTTACTTTTTTATAAACAGAATCCATTATATATTTATCTATAGATTCTAAATAAAGTGAATATGTATCTTCATATTTTTTTCTTGATGTTTCATCATTATCTTCTTCATCGTATAAATATGCTTTAATAACATTGTTTCTTTTTATGGAAATCATTACGCTATTAAAACCAACTCTTGTTGGTATAAGTAATTTACCTATAGTATTTGTTATTTTTTTAAAAAATGTTTTATCTGTTTCTAAAACTCTAAGCCCTCTTTCCATGCTCATCATCCTTTCAAAATACTATTTTTTCTTCAGTGCCTATATTTTCTAATACTTCATATATAACTTCTACTTCTACATATTCATTTGTTGCAACTACATTCACAGTTCTATTTTTTACATTATCTAAATTTTCTATTTTACTATTTAATTCTTCTTCTGCTTTTTTTATAGCTATATTTTTTGCTTCTTCCTGAGTATGTTCTTCTGTTTTTTGTATTGTTTCAAAATTATTACATTTAGTAATGCTTACGGGTAAATAAAAATCAGAAAATATTTTCATTTTTTTGTCTGTGTATATTGTATCATAATTTTCAAATTTGGAAAGAGTTTTATACAAATTTATTTGAAAATTATTAAATTTAATTTGATATTTCTTTTCTTCATTTCCTGTCCTTTCTTTTTTACTCTCTTTTAACTCTGCTCTTGCTGTTGTGGAATACCAGACTTTCGCTGTTACTTTTCCTGCACCATGAACATATCTTACTCCTGTATATTTTCCTTCCATCCACCCACCTATTAATATGCTTCCTTTTTTTACCAAATCGCCTTCTTTTACTACGGCTGTACCTTTTGTAGCTTCTACTTTTTCTACAACGGCATCATTATTTGCAACAATGTTACAATATTCATCTTTATTTATAACTTTTGGCTTTTCTTCTGTTTCTACAATCTTTACTGTAACATTAGTTCCTCTTATATTTATTCCAACCCATGAAACATCATTTCTTTTTAATCTTATGGTATTTATAATTTCATTTTTATTTATTTTTCTCTTTAGAGTTCCTACTTCTAAGCCTTGCTCTTTTAATTCCGTTAGAATATCTTTTGTGGCTATTTTATTATTTCCTACCACATCTATATTCCATACAAAATTTGATGCTCCAAAAATTATTATAAAAACAGCAATAAGCCCTACTGCAAATATTTTTCTTTTTTTGTATCTATCTAATAAAAAAGGCATTCCCTTTTTTCTTTCTATATGAATCCTACAATTTGTTTTTTTAGCAACTTGTTTTATTTCCTTAAAATTTTTTATGGATATATTTGTGTGCATAATGCTTGCTTTTTCTCTTTTTATTCCCCATAAAAAAATTCCATTTTGTCTACAAATATTTATAAATTTTTCTATATAAAAGCCTTCAACATTTATTCTAATATATCCAATTAGTTTATATAATAAAATTTTAAAAAACAAATTTATTCCTCCTCATCAGTTATGCTTTCAAAATCAATGCTTTCTATTTTTCCCGTAATTATTAAATCTTCATCTGTCATCTCATTCAAACTTAAATTAAACCCATTTATATTTAAAACACCTATAGTTGTATTTAATCTTACAAAAAAATTTTCATATTCTAAAATTCCTTTATAATTTTCAACCATAATTTTCTTAAAACCTATTATTGTAATTTTAGGCTCATTATTTGAAATTTCTTCAGGAAATTCTAATATATTATTCAATCTAGAATTTCCTTTTTTCTTATTTTTTCTCATCTAAATCACCTCTTATTATTTTTCAAATTCATCTAATGGCCTAATCTCATATCCTTCATTTTTAGCTTCTTGAATAATATTTCCTAAAACATTGCAATTATCTTTTGAATTTCCATGTAATAACATTATTTCTCCATTGTGAAAATTGTTAATAATCATTTTTTTAGCATTTTCTTCTCCGCTTTGATTATTTTCTTCCCAGTCTTTATATGCAAAACTCCACATTACAGTTTTATATCCTAAATTATTACATTCATTAAGAGTTCTTTCACTATACTCTCCCTTAGGTGGTCTTATATATTTCATTTCATAGCCAAATTTTTCGTAAATTGCTAAGTGTAAATCCATTACTTCCTTTTTAATTTCTTCGTTAGAAATATCTGGCATACTTTTATGGTTCACTGTATGATTTCCAACTATATGTCCTTCATCAATCATTCTCTTTACTAGTTCTTCATTAGTATTTAAATAATGTGCTGTAATAAAAAATGTAGCTTTAACATTATTTTCTTTTAGGGTATCTAAAATTTTATTTGTATAACCTGCTTCATACCCCTCATCAAAAGTTATATATATGTATTTCTTCTCGCTATTTCCCATACAATATCCATCGTATTTATTTATTAACTCTGCATTTACTTTTCCTAAGTCTGGTTGTTTATTATCTTTTTCACGTTTTATACCCCAGCCAATTTTTTTGTTACTTAAAGCTGTTCCTGCATTTGTTTCAATAGAATCTTCATAGTCATTTTCTGTCATAAAAACACAAAAAGAAAAAACTAAAATAATAACACTACAATAAATAAAAATAGACTTTTTATTCATAAAATTGCTCCCCCTCTTTTTTTCTAATGTATGTGTTATGGGCAAAATTTATTACAGGTTTGATTCGCACAAAAATAAGACACAAATTTGTGTCTTGTTTAGCTTAGTTTTTCATATACATTTTTTATAACATTATATCTTAGATTTATGATATTTTTATAAAATTTCTTTCGTTCAGTTGTAATTTCTTCTATATTATTTATAAAATTATTTATTTCATTTATTTTTATATTCGGAAATACTCTTTTTATTGCTTCATTACATTTTTTATTTTTCATTTCTTTTATATATGTTATATAATTTATCTTTTTTCCATTTTCTTTTATACAAGAATAACAATTTATCGCTAGATTTTTTATTTCAGTTTCTGTAATTTTTTCTAATTCTTTATCTTCTATTATTGGATTTAAGCATGATCCACAATCATAAATCGGAGAAAATTCTATTTTCCCTGTTTTTTTATTTAATAAAAATCCCCAATTTCCATTATGTCTATCTGTATTTCCTATTAAACTATCAATAATAAACATATCCCAAAATTTTTTTATTGTTTCCTCTGTATTAACCATTTTGCTTTCTTTTATAACATCGATTATATCGTTTAATTCTGTTTCTATTTTTTTATCTGGATTTGTACTTAATGCCAAATTTTCAAATTCATATAAAACATTATCATCATCTGTAAAATCCTCGCAAGCACAAACAATTTTCTTCTTTCCATTATATTCATATACACCCAATTCAGTATTTTGAGTTTTAAAGCCTATTAATTCAAATATATTGCTTCCAACATATTCAGAAAAAGCATTATTTATATATGAAATATTTTTGTCTTTTTCTCTTACAGGATCTGGAAATTTAACTAAATATTTTTTATTATTATAAATTAATGTTTTTTTCTTTTCTGAGCCTCTATAACTGTTTAATTGTTCTAATGCATTTGTAAAATCAATCATATTTTTTCACCTCTTTATTTGCTGGTATTAGTATATCATAATACATATAATTTTTCTATATATTAATAAAATAATATATTTTCTTTAAACATATTATTATTTTCGACATTTTTTTACAACGTTTTTATCATTTTTTCGTATTTTAATTTCATTTATTGACATTTTATAAAATATAATTTATATTGTAAATATATATAAAAATTATACATACCAAAGATAAAGTTTTATATACGGAGGATTAGCTTATGTTAAAATTTGCCGTATGCGATGATAACATAGTAATATTAAATAGATTAACAAAAATGCTAGAAAATATTTTTTTAAAAAATAAACTGAATGCAGAGGTTGTATTGTCATCTACATCATCAGAAGAATTACTTAATTATACAACCTCTAATTTTTTAGATGTATTAATACTTGATATAGATTTTAAGTCTGAGCACTCAGGCTTAGAACTTGCTCAAAGAATACGTCAAAAAAATAAAAATATATATATTATATTTTCTACTGCACATTTAGAGTATGCATTAATTGCATATAAACTAAAGACTTTTGATTATCTTCCTAAGCCTATTACACCTGAAAGATTGGAAGAAACTGTAAATAGAATTTTTGAAGATGTTTCTTCTGATGATGAAAATAATTTTATTAAAATTGGAAATAGCAAGATATTAATTAATCAAAAGGAAGTAGAATATATCCAGAAAGATGGTATGAAAGTAATTTATCACACTATCCATAAGAATTATGAAACTTATTCTTCTTTTGCAAAAATAGAAAATACATTACCAAAAAATTTTGTTAGGTGTCATAAATCTTATATAGCTAACACAAATAATATTGTTAACATAGAGTCCAAGAGCAATATTATTCTCTTTGCATCTAATAGTAGTTGCACTATTGGACCTAAATACAAAAATAATTTAATGGAGGTTTTTACACATGCAAATTTTACAAAATATCTGGACAGCATTAACAACTGAAAATGAACTTATTGTTAATTTACAAGGTATAATATTTACATTTATTGAAGCTTACATCTTTATGCTTTTATTTACAACATTTTTTAATTTAGAAAGAAAGCCCAAAACAAGTATTTTATATGTTATAACGTTTTCTTTATTAACAACTTTATCAAGATCTTTAATTTCTGATCCTTATGGCACATTTATTAATATAATTATTTGTCCAATTTTAATAATTATATTTTTTAAGACAAGTATTTTAAAAGCTATTTTTAGTGAATTATTTCCTATGTTAATATGTGCTATGATAGACAGTATTTTATATAAATTTTTTAATTTTTTTCTTCACATAACCAATACTGATATTTTAAGTATTCCTATATATAGAATTTTATTTTCAATCATTGAATATACATTTATGTACATTACTTTTTTAATTTTAAAGAAATTTCATATTAATATTGGAGCTTTAAATATTAAAACTAATCATCAAAAAACATTATTAACGCTAACTGCTATTTTAGGTATAATTTCTATTGCATTACAAATGTACATTTGTGCATATTATTTATATGTTCTACCATTATATATACTAATTATTAGTATTACATGTTTAATAGCATATTTTAGTATTAGTTTATATAGTTTAATAAACACTTCAAAACTTAATATTGCTAGACAAAATTTAGAAGAAACAAAGCTAATGAACAAAACATTAACAATTTTAAATGATAAAATTAGAGCTTTTAGACATGACTTTAATAATATAATTCAGGCACTTGGTGGTTATATTCAAGCCAGAGATATGGATGGACTTGAAAAATATTATTCTCAGCTTTTAAAAGATTGCCAAGAGGTAAACAATTTAACAGGTTTAAATCCAGAATCTATTAATAATCCTGCAATTTACAGTTTACTTGCTTCTAAATATTATTTAGCAACAGAAAAAGGTATTGAATTTAACTTAGATATTTTTATGGATTTGAATTCTATAGATATGAAAATATATGAATTTTGTAGAATATTAGGAATACTTTTAGATAACGCTATACAGGCAACCCAAGAATGTGAAGAAAAACAAATTACAGTAACAATAAGAAAAGATACTAGATGTAAACGACAATTATTAATTGTAGAAAATACATATAAAGAAAAAGACATAGACACAGAAAGAATATTTGAAAAAGGTTATTCAACTAAAGAAGGTAACACAGGGCTTGGTTTATGGGAAGTCCGCCAAATACTACTAAAAAATACAAACCTTAATTTATTTACAAGTAAGGATGATAAATATTTTAAACAACAATTAGAAATTTATAAAAGTTAGAGAAGATGCTTTAAAAGCATCTTCATTTCTTACATACTAGTCTTTTTTTATTAATTGAGCTGGACATTTTGGTTGATGTAATATAGAAAATATGTAACTTGCAGTATTAGTATTTCTAGCATATTTTTCAGCTATTTTAGCAACTAATTTTAACATAATAATCTCCTCCTCTTTCGTTTTCTATAAAAAGATTATCTGCCGGCTTTATAATCTTTATTATACTAAATTATTTTCTGCCTTTAATTTAGAGTAACCATATTCACATCTGCTTATTTTATAGGCAGGTTTTGTTATATTAATTGTTTGTAATAAAATTGTATATATTAAAATACTTGAAATTAAAGTATTATTAATAACTAATGCTATAGTTAAAGAAATTATCATTGTTATATATGAAAGTATTTTTTTAGTTTTTCTTTCTTTTTTTGTAAGTATTGGTAAATTTATTGTATCTGCTGGTGCGTATATGCTTATCATTATAATTGCAAATATAAATAATAACGCTATTGATATATATTTATAATTTCCAATTATTGGTAAATATTTTGCAAGTACTCCTGGAATACAATACATTGCTGTTGTACATATAAAGCAACCAATATGAGTTTTTAAATGAAATCCTCCTGAAAATCCTCTATATGGTATTAAGCATGCAAGTGTAATTAATGTATATTTTCCAACTCCTAATATAAATGCTAGTGCTATTGCTAAAAACATTTTTGGCATTTCACCTATTATTAGTTGTAATCCATAGTTAATTACTTCTAGCCTTGCTTCATCAAAGTCTGGATTTTCTTTAGATATTTTACTGGTAATAAATTCACAAATTTTATCTATCATATATTTTTTCCCCTGCTTTACTTAAGCTGTCTTAATTATAATTATTGTTTTTATAATTTTTTTAATTGTTATATGAAACGCAAAAAAACATATACGAAAACTATAAAAAATTGTTTCGTATATGTTTTTAGCACTTTTATAAATTTATTCATTCTAATATTTTCCATGTTTTATTTAATTCTGGTATAGATGTAAATGTCATTTCTTTTTTTGTTATTGGATGAATTATTGTTAATTTATATGCCCATAGTGCAATTTGCTTGCCTCTACCTCGCACTCCATATTTTTGGTCTCCATATATACTATGTCCTCTACTAGATAATTGCACTCTTATTTGATGGTGTCTTCCTGTATGTAATAATACTTTTAATACTGATAAATCTATTTCACTATTATATTTCAAAGTTTCATAATCTAGCTTAGCAATCTTTGAATTTTTCGTTCCTTCTTTTACAGCTTTGCTAATATTTTTTTGTTGATTTTTTAACAAGTAATCTTCTAGGGTATCTTTATTTTTTTCAAATTTTCCATCTACAACCACTAAGTATTCTTTTTTTAACTGCCTACTACGAACTTCCTCGCTTAGTCTTGATGCTGCCTTAGATGTTTTTGCAAATACCATAACTCCACCTACAGGCCTATCTAACCTATGTACTAATCCTAAATATACATTTCCAGGTTTATTGTATTTTTCTTTTATATATTTTTTTATTATTTCTAACATATCTATGTCGCCAGTTTTGTCTCCTTGTGATGGTATGTTTGGTATTTTTTCTACTACTATTATGTGGTTGTCTTCGTATATTATTTTTAAATTGTTCATTTTTTATTCCTTCTTTAAATTATATATTTTTTTATACAATAAGAAAAGTTATAATTATTTTTTATTTCACTCCCCATTTAAGAAATTGTATTTCACTAACGTTCAAACAATTTCTAAAAAGGTCCCCACAATGCTTATAAAAAATAATTATGAACTTTTCTTTTTTTACAACAAATTAATCATAAGTATAAAAAATTTATTTCTCCCAACGAGCATAAATTCCACAAGGCAATACTATTTCGGAGTTTTTCATTGGCAAGCCTATTTCTCCTGATGATAGTGTTCCTTTTTTCTTTATTTCTAGTCGTAGCATATTTTCTAGTACTTTTGCTGATATTCCTGTTGTATATGAATTTATTAAGAAGAATAGTGGGTCATCTGATAGCACTTGCATACATAGTTCTACTAAGTCATAAATATTATTTTCAAATTGCCATACTTCTCCTTTTGCTCCTCTACCATATGATGGTGGGTCCATTATAATTGCATCGTATTTATTTCCTCTACGTATTTCTCTTTGTACAAATTTTACCACGTCATCTATTATGTATCTAACTTTTTTATCTGCTAATTTAGAAGATATAACATTTTCTTTTGCCCATGAAACCATTCCTTTTGAACTATCTACATGGCATACTGCAGCTCCTGCAGAAAGGCATGCTACAGTTGCTCCTCCTGTGTATGCAAATAAGTTTAAAACTTTTATTTCTTTTTTGTGTTTCTTTTCATTTTCTATTTTATTTATCATCCAATCCCAATTAACAGCTTGCTCTGGAAATAGCCCTGTGTGCTTAAATCCCATTGGTTTTATATTAAATGTTAAATTTTTATATTTAATTTGCCATGTTTTTGGCATTTGTTTTTTGTAATTCCAGCTTCCTCCACCTGTTTTACTTCTATTATAAACAGCATTTACTTCTTTCCATTTATTTGGAAAACTTTTTTGTTTCCAAATAATTTGAGGATCTGGTCTTACTAGTGTTACATTTCCCCATTTTTCTAATTTTTCTCCATTTGCCATATCTAATATTTCATAATCTTTCCAATTACTTGCTATTTTCATTTTTTCCTCCAATTAATTTATAACTTACACAACAACTTATAAAAATCATAAATACAAATACAGTTTACTACGCTAAAAATAATTGTTAGTAAAATAACTATTTTTAAAAACTTATTGCTTGTCCTTTTTTCTTTAAATTCAACCTCAAAAATTTCATCTTTCGCATATTCCATAAAAATCTCCCCTTAAAATATATTTTTACTATTATTAATATATTTTAGGTAGAGATTTTCTAGAACCTAATATTTAATTATTTTATCATAGAATAGTGCTATTTTTCAACACTTTATAGTAACTTCTCTATTTCTTTTATAATATCTCTTAAAATATTACAGCTATTATCAAATTTTGCTTGGTCTTCATCTGTTAATTTTAGCTCTAATATTTCTTTTACACCATTTGCTCCTATAATTGTTGGAACTCCTATATATAACCCTTCTTGATTGTATTCTCCTCTTTGATAACTAGATAAAGTCATAATTTCATTTTCATCGTTTAATATTGCTTTTACTATTTTTGTAAGTGCAACACCAATTCCGTAATATGTTGCTTTTTTCTTTTCTATTATTTCGTATGCAGCATTTACTACATCCTTGTGAATTTCTGCTAAGTCTGACATTGGATGATTATTGTCTTTCATTATATCTGTCATTTTTTTGCATCCTACATAAGCATTTTCCCAGCTTACAAATGAAGAATCTCCATGTTCCCCCATTATATATGCATGAATATTTTTACTTGATACTCCTAAATATTCTCCTATTAAATATCTAACCCTAGCTGTATCTAATGCTGTTCCAGAACCTATAACTTTTTCCTTTGGGAATCCAGAAACTTTTGCTACAACATATGTCATAATATCTACTGGGTTACTTGCTATTACAAATATTCCATTAAATCCACTTCTTACAACGTTTTCAGTAATTTCTTTAATTATTTTCGCATTTGTTTGAACTAATTCTAATCTTGTTTGATTTGGCTTTTGGTTAATACCTGCTGTTATTACTACAATATCTGCATCTTTACATTCATCGTAATCTCCTGCTCTTATTTCCATTTTAGATGGAGCATATGGAACACCATGTGATAAGTCCATAGCTTCTCCCTCTGCTTTTTCTTTTAATACATCTATTAAAACAAGTTCATTTGCTCCTCCTTGATTTAATAATGAATAAGCAAAGCTCATTCCCACAAAACCTGTACCTACTAAAACAATTTTTCTTTTATCTATCATAATACTTCCTCCTTAACTAAATTTTTCACATTATTTATTCTTTTATACAATGTTTTAAAGCATATCTATAATTGTTTGTCTAATTGCTACTAAAAATTTTTTTATAATTTCTACAAGTGTTTGTAAAACTATGTTTTCTTGATATAAATTAACAATCATTTTATGTGTTGGTGGAAAAAACCAAATAATAATTATAATTATGCACATTATCGCCAATGCTTTTAAGTTTTCTTTTATTCTGTTTCCAAATAATTGTGCTTTAAATCTTCTTAATTTTTTATTGTAATCCCTTATATAATCTTTTTCTGTGTATTTCTTCTGATTTGGTTGAGTATTAACATTATTTTCTCTTTTATAAGAGACCGTATTTTTTTGAACATTATTATTTATTGTGTTATTAATTGGTTCATTTTGTTGTGCATTTACCTTGGCATTTTGAGTATTAGAATAATCTCTAGTAACATTATTAATTATTTCTTGTTCATTTTGCCTTCTTTTTATTTCTCGTTCTTCTTCAAGCTTTTGGTTATACTCTTTACGTTTTTGCTCATCCGACAGTACACTATAAGCTTCATTAATTTGCTTCATTTTTTCTTCTGCTTTTAATTTATCTGCTTCACTTGTTTGCAAATCTGGATGATATTTTTTTGCTTGAATTTTATATATTTTGTTTATTGTTTCCATAGAAGCATTTTCACTAACTTCTAAAATTTCATATAAATTCATAGTTTTTCTCCATTTGTGTTAAAAAATTTCTTATATCATCTAAAAATATTTAAAAATAAATATTTTTAGATTTAACCAATTACTCTTTTGCTATTATAACACAAAAGGTAGAAAATTGTACAATAATGTGATATAATAAAAAAAATTTTTTAAGGAGACGAATTGTATGCAACTATCATCAGATAAATCTTTACTTGCTGAAAGCAAAGTGTTAATTTTATACATTTTATATAAAGCAAATAAACCTTTAACAAATGAAGAATTTTTAAAATTAGTTTTATCTGTTACAGATATGAATTATTTTTATTTTCAACAATTTTTATTAGATTTATTAAACACCAAATATGTAATTTCTTATAAAAAAGAAGACTTAGATTTTTATGAAATAACAGAACAAGGAATTGCAGCCTTAGAACTAACTAAAGATATGATTCCTGGCATAATGAAACTAAAAGTTGATAGTAATTTTGATGAAGAAATGGACATAATTGAAAATGAAATATCAGTTTCAGCAGAATATATGCCACTTTCTGAAAATGATTATAAAATTAAATGTAAAGTATTTGATAATGGAGAAACAATATTTGAATTAAAAACATTTGCAGGCTCAAGCGAGCAAGCTCAAAAAATTGTAAATAATTGGAATAATAATGCAACAAAAATTTATCCTCAAATCCTAGCATTGTTAGATTCTGAGGAATAAATTTAGTTATGTATTTATTTTGGGCACGGAGCACCGTGCCCCTACAACATCTGACAAAAATTTTAAAAACATAATTATAATAAATTTATGAAATGACGAATGCAATTGGAGTGTTATTAGAAATTGTTTAATTGTAGCAAAGGAGGAAGCGATGGCTTGCG
>CAKPGS010000010.1 GCA_934155165.1 uncultured Clostridia bacterium
CAATATAGCTGCTAAATCTCTAGTTGCATATGTAGTTGAACCATTTGTTTTTCCAATAATACATGGTGTATCTATTTTTGCATATTCTAAATTTATTATTCTTGCACCTTCAGATTCTTCAAGTTTTCCAGATTTCTCAAGTATATCTACAACCTCGTTCATTTTATCTGAATAGAAAGCTTCTCCATTCCATGAATCGAATTTACTTCCTAATAAATCGTATACCCTTTGGAATTCTTCTAAACTTAATTTTCTAAATTTATTCCAAATTTCTGTGCAATATTTATCTCCATCTTCAAGCTTTTTAAAATTGTTTCTGCATTCTTCTAAAACGCTTTCATCTTCCTTACATAGTGCATTTATTCTTACATATATTTTTGTAAGTTCATCTATAGGATTTTCTTCTATATTGTACTCGCTTCCCCATCTTTTATATCCTTCTATTAATTTACCAAATTGTGTTCCCCAGTCTCCTAAGTGGTTTATTCCTATTGTGTTATATCCTAAAAATTTATAAATATTATATAAGGCTCCTCCTATAACTGTTGAGCGTAAATGTCCTATATGAAAGGGTTTTGCTATATTAGGAGATGAGTAATCTATTACTATATTTTTGTTTTCACCTATTTTAGATGAACCATAATTTTCTTGTTTTGCATTTACTTCTTCTAAAACTTCTTTAGCAAAGTTTTCTTTTTTTATATAAAAATTTAAGTATCCACCTATTACATCCATTTTTTCTATTAAATTATTATCTAATTTTATGTTTTGTTTTATTTCTTCGGCAATTGCTACTGGAGATTTTTTTAGCTCTTTTGCAAGTCTAAAACATGGAAATGCAAAATCTCCGTTATTTGTATCTTTTGGTATTTCTATATATTCTGGTAGTATTTCTACTCCATTAATAGCTTCACTTATTATTTTTGATATTTCATTTTTATAATTAACCATTTTTTTCCTCCAATTCTTGTATATTATAATATATTTTAAAATAATTATCAATAACATTATGTAAATTTATTTGTAATTAAAAAGAAAATAGGAGAGATTTATTTTAATCTCTCCTATGGTATCAATTTCATTATGCTATTTCTCTTTTAATTTGAAAATTTCCGTTCTTACATCCCCTTTAGAGTTGTAAGAAATTTCAACCAATATTGGAAATTGTTCTGTATTTTTCACAGCCAATTTTTTATCTCCAATACCTCTATCAATTTCCAAATTAGCCTCTACCGCAGCTTTCATCAAAGATCTTAATATTCTCTTTGATTTTTTAACTTTGGGCCGGCTCATTTCAAAAAAATCATTTGAATTCAAATAATAATATTTAACTTTATTAAAGTTATAATCAAATGAATTCCGAACTTTTTTGTTCTGAGCAAGCATTTCTTTTACAACATAGCTTTTTCTTGTTTTTTGTTTATTAATAGGTTTTTTAAATGTAATCCTTTTAATTTCTTTAACCTTAAAAAGCTGAGTTGTAACATTTCCTCCACTAACACTTTGTTTAATCATAATAGGATATTTTAAAGTGTTTGTGAATTTTAAGTCAATTCCACCATCATAGGTAACTGTTGCTTCATGATCTGTTGAATTTAAATATCCAACATTTAAGGAATGGCTCTGAGCATTTGTTTTTATACCTGCATTAACTACAACTGTATTTAATGAGGTGGCTACTTCACAAATTCCACCTCCTAAAGCTGTTGCAGATTGATGATTGACAATCACTCCTGCTTTTTTAAATCCTTTTTCAGCATTCGGATTTCCAATAACACCAAAAAAGGAAAACTCCTCTCCTGGTAAAACAACTGTATTACTTAACATTTTTGCTGCTATTCTTAAATTGTAATCTCTATTGTAGATTGAGTAATGATACACCGTGTGTTCCTGTAATAATTTCAAGGTTTTTGGTGTATTTTTTACTTTTACAACTTTAGGTGTTGGTTCCGGAGTTGGTACAGGCGTTGGCTCTGGGGCTTCAGTAACATTTTCTTCTTGCTTTACAATATTCATTCTTTCCTTATCAGTATCATACTTTTGCTTTACAAAAATAATGATTACTAATGCTAAGCCGATAAAAATTATTGTATTAAAAACCAATGCTTTATTCTTCTTCCGCGACTCGATTTCATAGCTATCCAAAGCTTCTCTTTTCATAATTTGATACCTCCATAGTTATACTTTTGAACATCTTTATTTTGTATAATTCGTTCTCTTCTTGGTAAAGGAATAATTAATTTCCTATTTTTTGCTTTAAGATATAATTTGTTAAATTCTTCTTTCAGCTCATCATTTGAACGAATAATATTTCCAAAATTATATCCCATAAAACAGTTTATAAATTCACTCATACACTTTTTTCGTACTTCTTGTCTTTCTTTTAGTGAAACCTTGTTATTCAAAACTGTTTTCTCAAGTAGAACAAGTTCAGCTTTTCCTTTATAATCTGGCCTTGCATCTTTCTCTAGCTTAAGAGCAAAATCATAGCATGAAATAAACAAATCTTCTTCAAGAACATGTTGGTAAATTTTCACCATTTGTAACAAGATACTGCATATATTCTCAATCTCTTTAAAAGAATTTGCATTTGTTATAACATTTTCATATGGACTATACTCATCATATTTCATGAAGTTATCCTGCCATATAATTTGTTGGTAACTTTGAACAGTATTTAAAGGCAAAAACTCTAAAAATCTTCGTTGTTCTATTTGGAAATACATTTCGCCTTTTACACCTATGCTGTGCATTAAATCAGGTATTTTTTGTATATATTCCATTTCAAATTGATTGGCTACATCTGAAGCTGTGATACTTTTATATCTGATTCTATCTTTATTTTTTTCTTGCCATCTTAAAAATTCATCAATATCCATACTAATATAAATACAAAATATTAATGAAATTATTTCTACAATGCCAATCAAAATTAAGTATTCACCTTGATGCTTATACTTATAGCCTATTGTATATGGTATTAATGCAAAAATTACCAATAATACACAATATAAAGCTATATGTATTCCCCGAAGATACCTTGGTATATTTTTTAAAGTAACTTTGTTATAAACAATTCTAAACAAAGCAAATAAAAAACATACTGCAGCTAAAATAGTAAAAATTAAGATATTCATATCAAACCCTCCTGTCTAAATTATTATTCATGTTGTTTTGATGCCTACATTTTTTGTATTTCCTCCTTTATTGTAATAACAGGATTTTTAAAAAAAATTCCTATTATATTATATCAGCACTTTACATAATTTGCAATACATGTAGATAATTTTTATTATCTTTTGTTGTTATTTTTATATTTTTTTGATATTATTACAAAATATGGAGGCTGTTTATGGAATTTAATTATACTGTTAATACACCAAATTTATATAATACTGTAAAAGATGTTTTAAAGAATTATTTTTTAGTTTCTTCAAGACTTTTATTAAAGTTGAAAAATAATAATTGCGTTTTTCTAAATAATAAAAAATGCACTATTAACTCAACTGTTTCGTTAGGTGATATTATATCTTTTTCTTTAGATTATGAAGAAGACAATTCTAATATTGTTTCAACTAATATACCTTTAAATATTGTGTATGAAGATGACTGTTTATTAATTATAAATAAACAGCCAAATGTAGCAATTCATCCTTCTATGCTACATTACGATAATAGTTTATCAAATGGAGTTAAATTTTATTTTGATTCCATAGGCTTAAAAAAGAAAATTCGACCTGTAAATAGATTAGATAGAAACACTTCTGGACTTGTTATATTTGCAAAAAATGAATATGTTCAAGAGTTTTTAATTAAACAAATGCAAAACAATACCTTTTCTAAAGAGTATTTAGCTATTTTAGAAGGTATTTTAGAGGAAAAGCAAGGAACAATAAATGCACCTATAGCAAGAAAAAGAGATAGCATTATTGAAAGATGTGTAGATGAAAGTGGAGATTCCTCTATCACCCACTATAAAGTTATAAAGGAATTTAATAATCTAAGCCTAGTAAATTTTAAATTAGAAACCGGAAGAACTCATCAAATACGAGTTCATTCCAGTTATATAGGTCATCCTATACTTGGAGATGATTTATATGGAAATAAATCATCTTTAATATGTAGACAAGCCTTACATAGTTATAAAATTAGCTTTATTCATCCAAAAACACATGAAAAAATGTGTTTTGAAATAGATTTACCTAAAGATATGCTAAATATACTAAATTAAAGGACACAGTAAATTGTGTCCTTTTTTATTCTATTTCATCATTGCAATCTTCAAATTGGCTGTTATATAAATCAGCGTAAAATCCTTGTTTTTCTAGTAATTCTTCGTGTTTTCCTTGTTCTACTATATCTCCATGATTCATTACTAGTATTAAGTCTGCATTTTTTATTGTTGAAAGTCTATGTGCTATTATGAAGCTTGTTCTTCCTTTCATTAAGTTATCCATTGCTTGTTGTATTTGTACTTCTGTACGTGTATCTATTGAACTTGTTGCCTCATCTAGAATTAATATTTTAGGGTCTGCTAATATTACTCTTGCAATAGTTAATAATTGCTTTTGTCCTGCAGATACATTGCTAGATTCTTCGTTTAATATAGAATTATAGCCATTTGGTAAGGTTTTTATAAAGTGATGAACATGTGCTGCTTTGGCAGCTTCTATTACTTCGTGTTCTGTTGCATCTTCTTTTCCATATTTTATGTTGTCTTTTACAGTTCCTGCAAATAACCATGTATCTTGCAATACCATACCAAACATTTTTCTTAAGTTTCCTCTTTCGAAGTCTTTTATATTGTGTCCATCTACTAGAATTGCACCACTGTTTACATCATAAAATCTCATAAGCAATTTTACTATTGTTGTTTTTCCAGCTCCTGTTGGCCCAACTATTGCTATTTTTTGACCTTCTTTTATTTTTGCACTAAAGTCATTTATTATTATTTTGTCATCATTATAACCAAACTTAACATTATCAAATTCTACATTTCCAGCTAATTTATTAGTATCTATTTCTTTTGTAGCTGTTTGTACTTCTTCATCTTCTTCTAAGAATTCAAATACTCTTTCTGCTGCAGCTATCATTGTTTGTATTTGTCCTGAAATTTGAGCTATTTGAGCTATTGGCTGTGTGAATTGTTTATTGTAGCTTATAAAACTTTGTATATCTCCAACAGATATTTTTCCTTGTATTGCAAAATATCCTCCTGTTATTGCAACAGCAACATAACCCAAATTTCCTAAAAAGTTCATTAATGGATACATTAACCCAGATAAGAATTGAGATTTCCATCCAGATTTTGCAAGTTCTTCATTTGCAACTTTAAAATTATTTATTGATTTTTGTTCTCCATTAAAAGCTTTTACAACTGTTAGTCCACCGTAAATTTCTTCAACTTGACCATTAACGTGTCCTAAGTATTCTTGTTGTTTTTTAAAGTATTTTTGTGATTTTTTAGCAATTACTGAAACTATTATTGAGGCTATTGGAAGTATTAATAATGATATTAATGTCATAGTTACATTAATAGAAAACATCATTGCTAAAATTCCTATTATTGTACAAACTGAAGTTATTATTTGTGTAATGCTTTGGCTTAAGTTCATTCCTAGCATATCAATATCGTTTGTAATTATAGATAAAACCTCTCCGTTTGTTTTTTTATCAAAATATTTCATAGGTAATTTGTTTATTTTTATAGATAAATCTTGTCTTAATTTATAAGCAACTTTTTGAGATACTCCAGACATTGTATATCCTTGAATAAATGAACATACTCCACTTATTATGTATAAGCTTAATACTGTTAATAAAATTTTTGCTAGTTTTTCAAAGTCTATTCCGTTTCCTCCGGAAATTTTACTTATAATCCCATTATAAATTTCGGTTGTAGCATTACCAAGAACTTTTGGTCCAACTATTGTAAATATTGTACTTGCAATAGCAAATATTGCTACTATTAATAATTTTATTTTGTATTTTCCTAAATATCCTTTTATTAGTTTTTTTGTAGTTCCTTTGAAATCTTTTGCTTTAGCTGTAGTACGATGTCCTCCTGGTCCACCTCCCATTGGTCCTGGCATTTATGCTTCACCTCCTAACTCTTTTTCTGAAAGTTGAGAAAGTGCAATTTGTTTATATACTTCGCTAGTTTTCATAAGTTCTTCGTGTGTTCCTTTTCCTACAACTTTTCCTTCTTCTAATACTATAATTTGGTCTGCATTTAAAATTGTACTTATTCTTTGTGCAACTATTATTACAGTTTTATCCTTTGTTTTTTCACTTAAAGCTTCTCTTAGAGTTTTATCTGTTTTAAAGTCTAATGCTGAAAAGCTATCATCAAATACAAATATTTCTGGATTTTTAGCTATGGCTCTTGCAATAGAAAGTCTTTGTTTTTGACCTCCTGATACATTGCCTCCACCTTGTGCTATTTCTGAATTATATTTTTTATCTTTTCCTTCTATAAATTCTGTAGCTTGTGCTATTTGAGCAGCAGTTTTCATTTGTTCATCACTCATATTATCATCTGAATATTTAATATTAGATTCTATTGTTCCAGAGAATAACATTCCTTTTTGTGGCACAAATCCTATTATATCTCTTAAATCTTTTTGTGATAAATCTTTTACATTTACTCCATCTATTAAAAGCTCTCCCTCTGTAACATCGTAAAATCTTGGAATTAGATTTACTATTGTAGACTTACCACTACCTGTACTACCTATTATTGCAGTAGTTTCTCCTGGCTTAGCAGTAAATGATATATCTTCTAGAATTTCTGCATCTGCATCTGGGTATCTGAAAGATACATCTTTAAATTCTACTAATCCTTTTTTACTTGGATTTAGTTTTTTTGTTTCTTTTTTATCTGCTATACTTGGTTTCTTTTCCAACACTTCATTAATTCTGTTAGCTGAAACAGAAGCTCTTGGTATCATTATAGACATTGCAGATATCATTAAAAAGCTCATTACAATTTGCATCATATACTGTATAAATGCCATTATATCTCCAACTTGCATTGTTCCATTGTCTACACCTTTTGCTCCTACCCATATAACAAGTACAGAGGCTGCATTCATAATTACCATCATTAATGGCATCATCATTGACATTGTTCTATTTACAAATATGTTTACTTTCATGAGAATTGAGTTTGCATCATCAAAACGTTTTTCCTCAGTTCTCTCTTTATTAAATGCTCTTATAACTGGAAGTCCTGTTAAAATTTCTCTTGATACTTGGTTTAGTTTATCTATTAAACTTTGTAACTTTTTAAATTTCGGCATTGCTAATCCAAATAATATTGCTACAACAAATAATATTGCAAGAACAGTTACTCCAATAACCCATACCATAGATCCATCTGTATGAAATACTTTTATTAATCCACCTACAGCAATAATTGGTGCATATACCAATACTCTAAACAGCATTCCCATTAGTTGTTGAATTTGTTGAATATCGTTTGTGCTTCTTGTAATTAAAGAAGCTGTTGAAAATTCATTTAATTCTGCTCTTGAAAAGGTTAATACTTTTGAGAAAACTTTTTCTCTTAAAGTTTTTCCAAGTTTTGCAGAAACTTGTGCAGATAAAAGCATTATGCTAACTGCTGAAATCATTGTAATAGAAGCAACACCTAACATTTTTAGACCTGCAATTAAAATATAATTATTTTGCAATTTGTCTGTATCAACACCTGCAGATTTATATAATTTCTTTATTCCACTTGTAACTGCCTGTTCTTTTATGGAATCTGGCATTTTAGTAATTTCTGAAGTGTATTCTTCTAACATTTTATCTAGATTCTCTTTAGGTATTTGTTTTAATAAAGTTATTAAATCTTGATTTTCTACCATAGCCTTTTGTTGTTCAGGAACATTTGCAAGCATTTGCTCTTTTATTTTGTTTGCTGTTTCCTCATCTTCCAATGTAGAAATCTCTATTACAGGATTTGTAATAGCTTCTTTAAGTTTGTTTTCTTCATCTTCACTTAAATTCTTTAAAACATAAACTTCTTGTTCTTCATTAATATATTTTTCTACATTGTATGTATTATTTGAAGACTTTTCTAATGTATAGCTATCTATTATTACATTTTCGTCATTACTAAATAACAATAAATTATCATAATCTTCTTTTGATAATACACTTGGAACCTTTTCTTCAATTCCACCTGCTTGTATACCAACATTTACTATTTTTGAAGTATAATTTGGTAGTTCCAAATCACAAGCTGCTTGTAAGCATAGTAAAGCTACAATTGCAAGAACCTTAACCCACGATTGTTTTAAATTTTTTAGTACTTTTAGCATTATTTCACTCTCCTTAATTGTTTTTAGGAATTTCCTATAATATAAATTAATGTAAATGGATGTTTGTGATTTTTTTGATGTGGTAATTAGAAATTTCCTATAATAAAATAAAAGACATTGTATTATTATAATAAAAACAATGCCTTTTTGCAACAAAATAAATGTAAATTTTATGTGAAATGTATCCGAACCTGTCTCAAAAAGTCACACAAAAAATGTAAAGTTTGGAGTGTTCCTAATTTGTTTTTGATTAGTTATCTGATAATTGATATTTACTCATCCAATATCCTGTTAGTTGCTCATCATCTTCTTGTGTTCCATTATCGTTTTTGTCGAACCAGAATGCTTCTGGTATTGCATATCCTTCATCTGTTTGTGTGTTTGTTCCGTTTATAAATATTACGTCTGTTCTGGCGTTTTCTGTATTTCTGTTGCTCCAGTCGTTTTGTGATGATAGTATTTTGTATTCGTATCTTGGTATCCATGTGAAGTATGATGTTGCTGTTGCATTTTCTATTTTGTTTCCATTTATTGTTCCATCTGTTACTACTATATTTGCCCAGTTTGCTTCACTATAGTTGTACCAATTATTTGGTGCATTTTCTGAAATTGGTATATATTTGCTTATTTCGTTATTTTCGTATATGCAGTAATATGTTCTATTTTTTAGTTCATCATTACTTTTAAATGAAGATAAATCTGGTTCGTTTACTGTTTTTGTTCTTATTTTCTTTGTTATAGAACCAATATATTC
This sequence comes from uncultured Clostridia bacterium, assembly GCA_934155165.1. Classification (GTDB taxonomy): domain Bacteria; phylum Bacillota; class Clostridia; order TANB77; family CAG-508; genus Merdicola. The sequence continues at coordinate 9,082 of CAKPGS010000010.1, forward strand.
ATTTGTACTTGCATCTCTTAGCATTATATTTATTGCATATAATTTATCATTTTCTAGATTTGTGTATATATAGTGTTCTGTAAGAGATGTTCCTGTATATTGCAAATCTCCATTTAAGTAGTATTCTATTTTTACGTTTCTATCTATTTCTGTTTTTCCATCTGCATCTTTGGTTTTTGTTTCTGTTCCTTGTATATCTCTTACTCTAATACAATTTGCATCTGCTGATAGTTCTGCTGATACTCTAGCTTCTGTTTCTTCCTTTGATAATTGATACTTACTCATCCAATATCCTGTTAATTGCTCACCTTCATCTTCTTTTCCATTATCATTTTTATCGAACCAAAATGCCTCTGGTATTGCATAGCCAGCTGATGTTTCATTTGAAGTTCCTACTATAAATTTAACATTTGATCTTTGACTTGTTTGATTTAACGCATATTGGTATCTTGGAATCCATACATAATATGATTCTAGTCCATCGTTTCTTGTTACTATATTTGCCCAATTTGAATATGTGTAATTATACCATTCACTTGGTGCACTTTTACTTATAGGAATTTCACTATGTTCTATTCCGTTTTCATCCCAATATACATAAAAAGTAGTATCTGGATCAAATCCTGTTAAATCTGGTGGATTTACTTCTGTTGGTTCTAATTCTTTTGTCATACTCCCAACAATTTGATTATTTTCATCTAGTGCTGTTACATTTACAATATATGTTTTTCCTTCTTCTAAGCCTTCAAATAGATAATCATCTGTGTTTTCACTTTCGTTTTTTATTTGACCATTTATAGCATATGTATATTTTTTTGCCTTATTCGAAACGTTATTTGTAAAATTACTTACTTGTATAGCACCTTTTGTTGCTGACATATTAAAATCTATATTAAATTTTTCTAATTCACTTAATTGATATTTGCTCATCCAATATCCAGAAATTGCTGTTGCTACATTAGCATCACCGAAATTAAACGCTTCTGGTAATTGGTATCCTTGTGCTATTAGTTCACTACTTGTAAGTGTTTCTCCTGTTTCTGCATTTGTATAATTATTATATACATCTACAAACTTAACATCACTTCTTTGTGTATCTTGATCTAATTTATACATATATCTTGGTATCCAAACATAATAAACTTCTACACCTTCATGTTCTACATATATATTTGCCCAATTTCTATCTTTATATGAATACCAGTTACTTGGTTCAGAATCTGTTACCCAATTTGCTGGTGTTAAATTCCCATTTTGTTCTATATTCAAATATCGTGTGTATTTATTATTAAAATTCTCTAGGAATGGGGTATTAACATATAATCCATTTACTAATTTATATGTATTTTCACCAGCAACTTTTCTTTCCACATGTAAAATTTCTTGCTTCCCAGCTTCATTTATTGGTTTAATTTTAAAAGTATAGTCAGTGTTCTCTTTTGCCTCATAATCTATCGCTATTTTATTTTTACCATTTCCATTAACTGTAATATCTTGTCCATTTTTTGTATATGTAATGCTTTCAATTCCATTTATTTCTTGAATAACAACAACTCCATCAAAAATATAAGTGTAATCTTCTTCACTTAACTTAAAGTCTTTTTTCTCAAAATAAAATTTATTAAATTCTTCTGCTTTTTTATTTTCAGAAATTTTTGTAATAGTTTTTCTTGAAATAATAAATATTGAAATTAATATTAAAATTAAGATTATACTGAAAAATATAATCTTAACCTTGTTTTTCTTTATAAATTTCTTATTTAATTTTATTTTTTTCATTATAATCTCCTAATGTGAATTTTTATAGTCCCTGTCCACAAACAACAACCGCACGAGATGCATATGGAAAAAGAACAGTAGGTCCATGTGGATACCCTGCAATTCCATATCTATATGCGTTATATTCAAATATACTCTTTCCACAAGCTCTAATCATTGCACCTACATCTTCAGCAGTATAAATCCCATCATTAAAAAATTCTCCGTTGCTCGCTCCATGCCAATTCTTTGTTTCTATAAGTGCATCTCCATATTTCTTTACATAAGGTCTCTCAAAATATCTATCCTTATATCTATTTGATGCTTTCACTAAATTAGATCCACTTGGATAATTTTCATATCCTTGAACTGATGTTACCTCATTATTAAGATTTATAACAATTCCTGTTTTATTTCCTGTTGTTGTCTCTCCTTCACCTATTATATTAGGATTCCCATAACTTGAAGCAGATAAAATTGCCATTGCACCATACTCTGTATTTCTCTCTAAATGAACATCTATATTATTAGATGTTGTTGATGTTAAATCTTCATTTAACGTTTCAGTAAGTCCCATAGCTCCACCCAAATTTTCCATTTTTCTTACATTTACCAGATAATCATTCAGTGTATATTTGGCTGGTGTATTTCCATTTGATTGCAAGACTGCTAAATTTTTATTTGGGACAAATATTAAACAAATTATAGTTATAAACACAATACTAATTATTTTTTTCATTAGAATTCTCCTATTCATCGTATTTTGAATTATTTTATATTATGTATAAAATAATTTCAATACTTTTTATAAAAAATAAGCATAAATTTTAATAAAATAGGAATTTCCTATAATATAAAAATAGGCCTGTACATCAATTCGACAAATTGTCGGTTTGGGGACTGACCCCAATAAAAAACCCCGCCTTAGCCGTAAGATGTTAAAGAATTTTTAAGGACCTACTCTCGTAGGTGGGTATCTTGTTAATTGCTAATGGGTTTCTTACATAAATGCAAGCATACACGCCACAATTAAAGGCAGATTCCCGTTTTAAACTTGTTGGTTCTAAAAATTCAGGTCTACACGTACTATGCAGGGAAATTTATTTACTTATTTAATTAACTATCTGTATATTATCATATGCTTTTTGTTTGTTCAATGTTCTTATTTTCTTAATTTTTGTTGTTTATTTTTGTTTTTGTATTTTTTCTCTTGTTTTGTTTGTTATTCTTGTTTTTTTGATTTGGTTATTGCGGGTCGTCGGGGACGCCGACCCCTACAATATTTGACATTAATTTTGTAGTATTATTTTAATTTATGCTTTGTTTGATGATCCAAATACGTCTCTTATTTTGTGTTGTACTGTTTTCTTTACAGATTCTCTTGCTGGTCCTAAGTATTTTCTTGGATCAAATACTGATGGTTCTTCCATAAATTCTTTTCTTATTTCTGATGTCATTGCTAAACGTAAGTCTGTGTCTACATTTATTTTTGATACTCCAGATTTACTTGCTTGGTGTAATATTACATCTGGAACTCCTTTTGCTCCTGGTATTTCTCCTCCATATTTGTTACATTTTTCTACTAATTCTGGGATTACTGTTGATGCTCCATGTAATACTATTGGTGTATTTGGTATTCGTGTCTTTACTTCTTTTAATATGTCAAATCTAAGTCTTGCATCTCCTTTAAATTTGTATGCTCCATGGCTTGTTCCTATTGCTATTGCTAAAGAGTCGCAACCTGTTCTTCTAACAAATTCTTCTGCTTGAGCAGGGTCTGTATACATTGCATCATCTGCTGCAACATTTACATCATCTTCAATTCCTGCTAATTTTCCAAGTTCAGCTTCAACTACAACACCTTTCATGTGTGCATATTCAACTACTTTCTTTGTTAATGCTACGTTTTCTTCGAAATCGTATTTTGACCCATCTATCATTACTGATGTAAATCCATTATCTATACACATTTTACATGTTTCATAATCTGGTCCATGGTCTAAGTGTAATACTACTGGAATATCGTGTTCTTCAAGTGCTGCTTCTACCATTTTTTTAAGGTATCCTATTCTTGCATATTTTATAGCACTTGATGATGCTTGTAATATTACTGGTGAATTTTCTTCTGCTGCAGCATCTACTATTCCTTGTATTATTTCCATGTTGTTTACATTAAATGCACCTATTGCAAATCCTTCCTTCATTGATTTTTCAAACATTTCTTTTGTTGTTACTAGTGGCATAATTATCACTCCTTTGTATTTTATTTTAATTTGTTTGTGGGTCGTCGAGGACGCCGACCCCTACATATAATATATCATTATATTATCCGATTATTTTTTCACCTAATTTTTTGCCTGCAAGTAAGTGAAAATGTAAATGCATTACTTCTTGTCCTGCATCTTTTCCGCAATTTGTAATTACTCTATATCCTGTTTTGTCTATTCCTTGAATCTTTGCTATTTCCTTTATTTTTGTAAATATTTTTCCAATTAGTGCTTCATCTTCTGTTTTTATATCATTAACACATTCAATGTGTTTTTTTGGTATAACTAAAATATGAATTGGTGCAGCTGGTTGTATATCTTTAAATGCTAATATTTCTTCATCTTCATATACAATATCTGCTGGTATTTCTTTTTTTGCTATTTTGCAAAATAAACAATCTTCCATTTTTTCATCCTTTCTTTTTTATATTTTCCTTATGTTATATATTTATTCATCAACATTTTCTAGCTTGTCTTCTTTTTGTTTTACATGAAATAATTTTTTAAAGAAATTTATAATTTTTCTATACAAACTCTCTTTTTTCACTTCAACTAAAGCAAGTTGTTCTTCCTGTTCTTGTTCTTTATTTTGATGAGCTATTTCTTCAATATTATTTTCTATCTCAACATTATTTTCAAATTTTTGTTTTGGTTCATCTTCTTGTGGTTTCATTATGTACTCTCTAAAAATACCCATTAACATTGCTCTTGCTGTTTCACTAATATCTTCATTTTCAAAAGACATATACGAATTTGTTTCAAATTTATAATCTTTATCTTTCTTATTTTCTAATGCTTCCAATAATTCTTTAGGAATTTTTGCTATGTCTTCTGGTGGAGCATCTTTTAAAATTTCTAGCACTTCTGTACATGCTCTTGCATACATTTTTTGTTCTTCCTCATTTGTTTCTTCCATTTTATTACTCCCTTACTTTTCTTAAAACATTTTATATTTACTTATTCTTATTGTCAAGTGATTATTTTACAATTTCACTAAATACTTTTGATAGGTATTTCATACTTGTTAAACATTCTTCCATTGTATTTCCTGTTGCTCCTACTTCTATTATTGTTGCTGCATCTGATACATTTTGATTATATCTTGAGTTTCTTAATATTATTGGTTTAAAAAGTCCTGGATACATTTCATTTGCTTTTTGTTGAACTGCTACTGCAAATTTTAGATTTCGTTGCCAATTTGGATGTTCCATTCCTCCTCCATCTGTTCCTATTACAAACATTAGCTGTGCTGCATATTCTTCTCCTATTTTTACCTTTGGGGCATAATTGCTATTTGAACCTACTGCATCTCTGTGTAAATCTATTATCATTTGAGCATTTGTTCCATTATTCATTATATTTGTAATTGTATCCATAGAACGGCTATATGAACCTGTATATGCAGGATAGTCATGATATGTTTTATCGTGTACTACATTATACCCATAATTTGTAAGATAATCTGTTAGTTCATCGCCAACTCTTGCAACTGTATAATTCAAATCTGTTGTTCTATAAGTTCCTGTTTGTTCATAATTATAGTTTTCTGTTGGAGTATAGCTTTCACAAGTATGTGTATGATATATTATAATGTCTTTTTTATTTGTTAGCTCAAAATTCGGTGTTAAAATATCTTCTGTTAAATCGTATTTTGTTCCATTTTTTATTTGTACACTTCCATATGTATTTGTAAATTTATTTTCTATCCCACTATCTACAACCTCTGTGCCTATTCCTGTTTGTGCTTCTTCAAGCTTTTTGTTACTTGTAGGTGTTTCTGCTTGGGTGTTATCTTCTTTTTTTAATTTTATATAACCTAATTCCATTTCTAGTATTTTTGTAATTCCACTTGTTTTTGTTTCTTCTTTTTCCTCTCTTTCATTCGTTTCGGAAACCTCTGGAATTACAGAACCCAAACATTCTGTTAAGGCTGTTTTATTTATAAATTTCCTATTTTTATTAATATCAAAAAAATATCTAGCAATTAATATAAACACTGAAATAATCAGTATTATACAAGCTAGATATTTAATTATATCTTTAAATTTTATAACTAACATTATATTTCTCCTTTGCATATATATCTTATAAAATATATGTAAAGAGCATTTAATATTAGAACTAATTTCGTTGTTTTACTGCCTCATATATTACAATTCCTGCTGAAACTGAAGCATTTAATGATGTTACTTTTCCTTTCATTGGTATTTTTACTAAAAAATCACAATTTTCTTTTACTAGTCTGCTCATTCCAAAACCTTCGCTTCCAATTACTATTGCAAGTGGACCTTTTAAATCTTGATTGTAGTAGTATGTATCTGTGTCCATATCTGTTCCACATACCCATACCCCGTTTTCTTTTAAATAATTTATTGTCTCATTTAAATTATTTACTCTTGCAATTTTCATATGTTCTACTGCTCCGGCAGATGTTTTATTTACTGTACTATTTACAGATGCAGATCTTCTTTTTGGTATTATAACTCCGTTGCAACCTGCTGTTTCGGCTGTTCTTATAATAGAACCTAAATTGTGTGGGTCTTCTATTCCATCTAATATTAAAATAAAAGGATCTTCATTTTTATTTTTTGAATCTTCTAAAATATCTTCTACCTCACAATATTCAAATGGAGGTACAATAGCTATAACCCCTTGGCAATTTTCTGTTTGTGCCATTTCTTCTAATTGTCTTCTTTCTTTTTCTACAATTACTACTCTATTTTCTTTTGCCATTGCTATTATTTTGTTTATAGAACCGTGTTTTTCACCTTTTGCAATAAATATTTTATTAATATCTTTTCCAGATTCTAAAAGTTCTATAACAGAGTTTCTTCCTTCTACTTGATCATCATAAGCTCTATCTTCTTTATAATTTGTTTTTTTACCTTGATTATTTTTCATTACAAATTCCCTTTCTTTTATTGATTTATTTTTAAAATTATGTTAATATAATATCAGTTTTTTTTATAATTGTAAATAGTTATTAACATCATAGGAGGTGCTATATGAAAAATTTTATTAAAACTATTAGAATTAATTATCTTGAAAGAAAAATACAAATCTTAGATTCTAAATATAAGAATGCATTAGATTATGCAGACTTATATATTGAAAAATCGAAATTGTATCCTTTTAATTTAGAATTAAAGGAAACATATTTGTATCGTTCAGAAGCCTATTTGCACGCCGCAGATGGCTATATTGATGAACGGCAATCTTTAAAACAGAAATTAAAAAAGTTAAAGGCCTAAATTAGGCCTTTTTTCTTATTCATCATCTAATTTTAAAACAGATAAAAATGCTTCTTGTGGTATTTCCACATTTCCAATTTGGCGCATTTTCTTTTTACCTTTTTTCTGTTTTTCGAGTAATTTTTTCTTTCTTGTTATGTCTCCACCATAACATTTTGCAAGTACATCTTTTCTCATTGCTGAAATTGTTTCTCTTGCAATTATTTGTCCTCCAATAACTGCTTGCAATGGAATACTAAATAATTGTCTTGGAATTACAGTTTTTAATTTTTCTATCATTTTCTTTCCACGAGCATAACTATTGCTTCTATGAACCATAAATGATAATGCATCTACATTTTCTCCATTTACATGGATATCCAGCTTTACTAAGTCTGACCTTCTATATTCTTTAAATTCATAATCAAATGAAGCATATCCTTTTGTTTTTGATTTTAAATTATCAAAAAAGTCATAAATTATTTCATTTAATGGCATTTCATAGGTTATTGTAACTCTAGATTCATCTAAATATTCCATACCAATATATATTCCACGTCTGTTCTGACATATTTCCATTATATTTCCTACATACTCTTTTGGTGTTAAAATTTCAGCTGTTACAAAAGGTTCTTCTATATATGATATTTTTTGAGTTTCTGGCAAATCTGCTGGATTATATAATTCTATTACCTCCCCATCTGTTTTATAAACCTTATAAATAACCGATGGAGATGTTGTAATTAAGCTTAAATCAAATTCCCTATCTAATCTTTCTTCTATAATCTCTAAATGTAAAAGTCCTAAAAATCCACATCTAAAGCCATAGCCTAAAGCAGATGATGTTTCCTGTTCAAATTCTAATGCTGCATCATTTAATTGTAATTTTTCTAAAGCGACTTTTAAATTTTCATAATCACTACCATCAACAGGATATAATCCACAATATACCATAGGATTAACTTTTTTATATCCTGGTAAAGGCTCTTTTGCAGGTCTGTTTTTAAGAGTAATTGTATCACCAACATGAATATCTGATAATGTTTTTATACTTGCAGCTATATATCCAACTTCTCCTGCTTTTAGCTCGTTTGCAGGTAAATATTCACCTGGTTCGAAATAGCCAACTTCTGTAACTGTAAATACTTTGTTTGTTGCCATAAGCAAAATTTCATCGCCAACTTTAACTGTTCCATCTTTAACTCTAACATAACTTACAGCACCTTTATAATTATCATAAAAAGAATCGAAAATTAGACACTTAAGTTCAGCATTTTCATCTCCAGAAGGTGCTGGTATATCTGTAACAATTCTCTCTAAAACCTCATCTACATTTAATCCAGATTTTGCAGAAATGCAAGGAGCATCCTCAGCTGGAATACCTATAATATCTTCAATTTCCTTTTTAACTTCATCTGGTCTAGCATTTGGCAAGTCAATTTTATTTATTACAGGCAAAATTTCCAAATTATTATCAATAGCCAAATACACATTAGCCAAAGTTTGAGCCTCAACCCCTTGGCTACTATCTACAACAAGAACAGCACCATCACAAGCAGCCAAACTACGAGAAACCTCATAATTAAAATCAACATGCCCAGGTGTATCTATTAAATTCAAAATATACTCATTACCATCCTTAGCCTTATACAACATTCTAACAGCTTGAGACTTAATAGTAATACCACGTTCACGCTCAATATCCATATTATCCAAAACTTGAGACTCCATCTCTCTTTTAGAAAGAACCCCAGTCATCTCGATCAATCTATCCGCCAAAGTAGACTTACCATGATCAATATGAGCAATAATACTAAAATTCCTAATAAACTTTTGTCTATTCTCCATAAAAACTCCTTTTGTTCTTTTTGGGACAGACCCAAAGTTACATTTTTTGTAACTTCTGGGACAGGTCTTTATTATTTCCTTTGTATTTTAACACATTACGCTATTTGTTACAACTTATTTTTTTATTTATATCACCCAAAGGGTGTCCCAAATAGAACAAAAAATGTAACTTTGGGTCTGTCCCTTTTTGTTTGTTTATGTTATAATATTGCCCTAGGAGGTTATGATGAAAGATTTTTATTTGAATAAATTAGAATATAATAAGGTTTTAGAGATTCTTGCTTCTTTTTCTAATACGTATATTGGTAAGAATTTTTGCCTGAATCTTGTTCCTTGTAATGATAAATTTAAGGTCCAAAAAGCTCTTGATGAAACTTCTGAGGCTTGTTCTTTAATTGTAAGAAAGGGTAATTTGCCTATTTCTTTTATTGATAATGTTGAAGTTTATTTGAAAGCTATTAGAGGTAATGCTATTCTTTCTACTAAAGGCCTTTTGGAGCTTGCTAGAATTTTGAGAATGTGCAGAAATTTGAATGATTATTTTTATTCTAAAGATGGTTTAAATTCAGAAGATTATGCTATTTTAGATAATTATTTTAATTCTTTATATACTAATAAAAATATTGAAGATGTTATTTTTTCTAATATTTTAGATGAAAATACTATTAATGATAATGCTTCTAAAAAACTATATACTATTAGAAAGAGTTTTAGAAAATTAGAGCAAGATATAAAATCTAAATTAAATAATTTTATACATTCTTCTACTTATTCTAAATATATTCAGGAATCTGTTGTAACAATTAGAAATGATAGATATGTTATTCCTGTAAAGCAAGAATATAGAGGCCAAGTAAAAGGGTTTATTCATGATTTTTCTTCTAGTGGTTCTACTGTTTTTATTGAACCTATGGCTGTTTTTGAACTTAATAATGAAATTAATAATCTTCGTGTTGAAGAAAATATTGAAATAGAACGAATTTTAAAGGACTACACTGAGCTATTTGCTCCTATTGTAAATGAAATTGAAAATAATATTAGAATTATTGGTAGATTAGATTTTATTTTTGCAAAGGCAAAATATTCTCTTTCTATAGAAGGTAATCAACCAATTATTAATGATGAAAAACAATTAAATTTACGTGGTGCTCGTCATCCACTAATTGATAAAAATAAAGTTGTTCCAATAGATATAAACTTAGGTTTTGATTACTCTTGCCTTGTTATTACAGGGCCAAATACTGGTGGTAAAACTGTAAGTATTAAAACTGTTGGATTACTATGTTTAATGGCTATGAGTGGTCTTCATATTCCAGCAAAAGAGAACTCTAGCATTTATGTTTTTGATAACATTTTTGCTGATATTGGTGATGAACAAAGTATACAAGAAAATTTAAGTACTTTCTCTGCTCATATGACAAATATTGTTGAAATTTTACGTAATTCTACAAGCGAAAGTTTAATTTTGCTAGACGAACTTGGTTCTGGCACAGACCCTTTAGAAGGTGCAAGCTTAGCTATTAGTATTTTAGAAAGATTTTATAACAATGGTTCTTTAATAATGGCTACTACTCACTACCCTGAAATAAAACAATATGCATTAGTTAATAAAGGCTTCAAAAATGCAAGTTGTGAATTTGACATAGAAAATTTAAAACCTACATATAAATTATTACTTGGAATTCCAGGCAAAAGTAATGCGTTTGCTATATGTAAAAAAATAGGTTTTGAAGATAGCATTTTAAATAGAGCAACAGAATTTTTATCTGATGATTCTATTCATATAGAAGATTTACTTAAAAATATTCATGATGAGAAATTAACCATTGAGAAAGAAAAAGAAGAAATTGAAAAAAACTTAAATCAAGTTACATTACTTAGAAAAAATTTAGAAAGAGATAACACAGAACTTGACAATAAATCTAAAAAGCTTATTGAAGATGCTAAAGAAGAAGCAAGAAATATTTTATTAGATGCTAAAGATAATGCAACCAGAATTATAAGAGAAATGAAAAGTAACTCAAATAATGTAAAACAGCTTGAAAACTTACGAAATTCTTTAAATAATTCTATAAAAGAAATAGCATTTGTTACAGAAAGTGCAGATAGTTCAAACACAAAACCTGAAGATATAAAAATTGGAATGAAAGTGTATGTTATAAGTTTAAATCAAAATGGGACTGTACTTTCTACTCCAAATAAAGACAATATTATTCAAGTTCAAGTGGGACCAATGAAAACAAATGCAGATATTTCTGATATAACAATTTTAGCAAAACAAGAAACTAAAAAAGAAATAGCCACTAAAAAAGCCAAAAATGACTTTAAATCTAAAAATGTTTCTACAGAAATTAATGTAATTGGCTTAACCGTCGACGAAGCAGTACCTTTGGTAGATAAATACTTAGATGATGTTTATTTATCAAGTATAAAAAGTGTGCGAATAGTTCACGGAAAAGGAACTGGAAAATTACGTGAAGGAATTCATAAATTTTTAAGAAAAGAGCCACATGTAAAATCTTTTAGACTTGGAACATTTGGCGAAGGTGAAATGGGTGTAACTATTGTAGAATTAAAGAAGTAGAACTTTTTCTACTTCTTTAATTCTTATAATTTTTCACTCTTTTTATATTTTAAACATTTATCTTCTAGTAATTTAAAATCAACTACACTTTTTATGTAAGAAACATCATAATTATTTATTTTTTGTTTATACAAAATATTAGCATATCTTTTTATTTTATCTTCATTTTTCCCTATAAATTCTAGTTCTTTTTCAACAAGTATCCTATAATTCCTATTTTTCTCTTTTTTAGGTTCATATAATATAAGTTCACTATCTGGAACAGGTATCATATTACTTATTCGCAATGTACCTTTTAATACAGGAGAATTATCAATTTCTTTATATGATACAATTCTTATAATCGGAATAATAGATTTTCTTATTTTATAATTTTTATAATCGCTTTTTTTAGGTGATGACATTGGAATATAATAGTTTAATTGATTTATTTTTAAAACTATTCCTAAATATTTTCTCATTACTTTTCTTTTATCTTCTTTATTTTCATACACTCTATTGTCAAACATTCTTAGATAATTTATATATTCATCTGTTACTGCATATAACTTCATAATTGCCTCCAAAATTATAAAAAGGTAAGAACCTAAATTCTTACCTTTGATTTTACAGTTCCCACTTATTGGTAGGGTTCACCTGATTTTCACTGTAAATAGATATATAAAAATATCTATTTTTATTATATTCATTGTAAATCAAAAGTATACTTTTTGTCAATATTTTTTATTTCTATATTAAATTATTTTTATAATTATTAGACTAACTTATATCTTTTATAGTAGTTAATATTTTAGCTCCTTGTTTTATTAACTCATTTGTTCCTGCTGAATTTATGCTTGTTATATTTCCCGGTACTGCATATATTTCTTTTCCTTGTTCTAGCGCACAGTTTACTGTAATCATTGTTCCGCTTCTTTCCTTCGCTTCTACAACTATAATTGAATTTGATAGTCCACTTATTATTCTATTTCTTTGTGGAAAGTTTTGTTTCAGTGGTTTTGTTCCTATTATATATTCGGAAATAACTGCTCCTCCTGTTTCTATTATTTTATCTGCAAGTTCTTTATTTTCAGATGGATATACTGTATCTAGCCCATTTCCTAATACAGCTATTGTTTTCCCTTTTCCTGCTAGGCATCCTACATGTGAATATGTATCTATTCCCTTTGCCAATCCACTTACAACTACAAAATTATTTTTAGCTAAATCATATGCCAATTTTTGTGCAGTATTTTTTCCATATATACTACAATTTCTACATCCAATCATCCCAATGGCATATGTAGAAAAAATTTCTTTATTTCCTTTTATATATAATACAATAGGTGGATCATATATGTTTTTCAGCATTTTTGGATAATTATCATCATCAATTGTTATTATTTCAATTTTATGTTTCTTCATATATTGTATATAATTTTCTAAATTATTTTTATATTTATTTTCTAGTATTTCATTCACATCTTGTAATTCAATACCTTCTTCTAGCAATTCTTCTTTTGTTAATTTGTAAACATATTTCGGTTCTTTATATTTCTTTATTAAATTATATTTAATAATTGGTTTAACATTTAATCTTGACATCCAAATCCAAAATTTCATTTTTTCTCCTCCAAAAAAATATAGGCAGAATAAAAAATTCTCCCTATATTTTATATTTATTTTGTTTTGCAGCTTCTACAACATTTTCCATTAACATAGCTACAGTCATTGGACCAACTCCCCCGGGAACTGGTGTTATGTATGAAGCTTTTTTAGAAACATTATCGAAATCTACGTCCCCCACGAGTTTTCCTTCTTCGTTTCTATTTATTCCTATATCTATAACAACTACGCCTTCTTTTACCATGTTTTCTGTTATAAACTTTGGTTTTCCTATTGCAACTATTAAAATATCAGCTTTTCTTGTAAATTCTTCTAAATTTCTTGTTTTAGAATGACACACAGTAACTGTTGCATTTTTTTGCAACATACATTGAATTAAAGGTTTTCCTACAATATTGCTTCTACCTACAATTACAACATTTTTTCCTTCTGTTTCAATGTTATATTCTTCAATTATTTTTACTACTCCATGTGGTGTACATGGTACAAAACATTTTTCTCCAATGCTTAACTTACCTGCATTTATCGGATGAAATCCATCTACATCTTTCTCTGGCAAAATTGCTCTAAATGCTTTATTTATATCTAAATGTTTTGGTATAGGACTTTGTAATAATATTCCATCTATATTTTGATTTTTATTTAAATTGTCTATAACATTTAACAATTCTTCCATTGTTGTTTCTTCGCCTAGTAAAAATTCTTCATATTCAATGCCAATTTCTTCACAGGCTTTATTTTTATTTCGTACATACACTTTAGATGCTGGATCATTTCCAACCATAATTACTGCAAGCTTTGGCTTTATTCCCTCTTTCTTTAAATTATCAACTTCTAATTTTAAATCTTCACGAACCTTTGCAGATATTTTCTTTCCATCAAGAATTTCCATTTTTTTCTCCTTTTATATTCCAACCTTATACTCTATATTTTCCATAAAAGGAAACATCTCTTTAACCCTTTTATGTGTTATTACTATTTGGCGTGGCTGTGGATTTTTATCTTCTTTAGAAATTAATTTTTGAGTATAGCAATTTTCTGCTGTTTTAAATAGTAAATATCTATTGCGTACATATGTGTAGTACATTTGATAGCCGTTATCTAGTTCTTCTTCAAATCTCTCAAAAGTATAGTTTTCCATTTTTCACCTCGCTAAGTTTATTCTATGACATTTGAACTTAAATATTCTTGTTCTTGTTCTTTCTCTTTTTCTTCTTCTTGTCTTTTAAAGAAATCTTTTGGTATTTCAGGAGTACGCTCTACTTTAACACCTTCCATAAATCTTTCTCTGTCTGTTTTGTTCATTTCATGGTTTATTTCTTCTAATTCATGATTTATTTTTGATGCAATTAATCTATCATCTATATCTAGAGTTTCCTGTATATTCTCTGGTAAGTTCATACTTCTAATGCAACTCATTATATCCTCTGCAATGCCCTGAACTTTTCTTTGCGCTTCACTTGGATTACTTTCTCTTTCAAAAATTTCTGTTTTTAATCGATTATGAATATCTTTAGCAGATAAAACTATATTTTTATATAAACTTTCACTCATATTTATATTAGTTTGTTGGTCATTTGTATTATCTCTTATAATTTCTTTTTCTTGTTCTAATTCAAATTTCTCGTTTTCAATTTTATGTTGTATACTATTAATTTCTTCTCTAATTGCACTCATTTGATTTATTGTTTTTTTCTCATACAATCCTTGAGCTTCAAGGTTTGTTTCTACTCTTTTTCCTTCAATTAGTTGTTCTACAGTAGTTGTTGCAATGTTGTAGTCATTAGCAATTTCATCAATTTTTCTATACACTTTATCTATTATATTTTTCAAATCATTTGGTAAAATTGATTTATTCCATGGATGTTCGTGTATTTCTCCCATAGAAGCTCTAGCTTCTGTAGACATCATACTTAATGTTTTTAATTTAAAAGAATTCATCAATAATCTTTTATCTATCATTCGTTTTTTCTCCTTATTTTATCATTTCTTCAAATTGTTCTTCACTTATAATAGCAATTCCTAAATTTTGTGCTTTTGTTAATTTGCTTCCTGCTTCTTCTCCTGCTAAAACATAACTTGTTTTTTTAGATACAGAACCAGATACTTTTCCTCCAAATTTTTCTATTATGTCTGAAGCTTCCTGTCTTGTATATTTTTCTAAACTTCCTGTTAATACAAAAGTTTTCCCTTCGAATCTATTATCTGCATTTTCATCTTCTATTGCTTTCATATTAACTCCAGATTTTTTTAATCTATTTATTAAATCTATAGTTTGGTCATTTTTTAAAAATGTGTATATACTATCTGCTGTAATTTCTCCTATATCTTCTACTAAAGCTAAGCTTTCAAAGCTTGCTTTCATTAGGTTTTCCATAGTTTTATATTTTTTAGCAAGTATCTTTGCCCCTTTAACTCCAACATGCCTTATCCCAAGCGCTGCAATTAATCTATACAAATCATTTTGTTTACTATTTTCTATACTTTCTATTAAGTTTTGAGCAAATTTTGTTCCATTTTTCTTTAATGATGCAACATCTTCTAGCGTAAGAGTGTATATATCCGCTATATTGCTTATTAACCCTTTTTCTATTAATTGTTCAATAATTTTATAGCCTAGTCCATCTATATTCATTGCTTCTCGAGATGCAAAATGAATTATAGTTCTTAAAGATTTTGCAGGACATTCTATTCCTGTACACCTAAGTGCTGCTTCTCCTTCTTCTCTAACTGCTGGTGCTCCGCAAACAGGGCATACTTTTGGCATTTCAAAATCTTTTTCTGTACCATTTCTTTTTTTCTTATTAACACCTACAACCTCTGGTATAACATCTCCTGCTTTTTGAATTACAACTGTATCTCCAATTTTTAAATCTCTTTCTTTTATAAAATCTTCGTTGTGAAGTGTTGTTTTAGAAATTGTTGAACCAGCAACTTTAACAGGCTCTAATATTGCCATAGGAGTTATTGCTCCTGTTCTTCCTACTTGGCACACTATATCTTTTAAAAGTGTTTCTTTTTTCTCTGGTGGATATTTATAAGCAATAGCCCATCTTGGAGTTTTTGCTGTTGTTCCCATTTTTTCTCTTAACTCTAGGTTGTCTACTTTTATAACTGCTCCATCTATTCCAAATGATAGCTTTTCTCTATCATTTCCTATTTTTTTTATTGCTTCAATGCTCTCATCTATTGTTTCACAAGGTATTTTTACAGGATTTACATTAAATCCTATTTTCTCTAAATATAATAATTCTTCATAATGAGAATTAAAATTTTTATCTTCTATTTTTTGAACATTAAATATAAAAATATCTAATGGTCTTGATGCTGCTATTTTACTATCTAATTGACGTAAAGAGCCTGCTGCTGCATTTCGTGCATTTGCAAATAGGGTTTCTCCTAAAACTTCTCGTTCTTCGTTCATTTCATCAAATTCTTTTTTACCTATAAAAACTTCCCCACGAACTGTTATATTAATATTTTCTTTTAATTTTTTAGGAATATGTTTTATTGTTTTTAGATTTTCAGTAACATCTTCGCCAACTTCGCCATTTCCTCTGGTTGCTCCTCTTACAAATTCTCCATTTTTATATTCCAAGCTAACAGATAATCCATCTATTTTAGTTTCAACAACAAATCTATTTTCTTCTATTTCATATTTTTCTTCTGCTTTTTTTACTCTTTCTCTAAATTCCTCTAGTTCTTCAAAAGAAAATATATCTTGCAAACTTTGTAAAGGAACTTCGTGTACTACTTTTTCAAATCCTTCTTTTACTGTTCCTCCAACTTTTTGTGTTAATGAATCTTTATCTACTAAATTTGGAAATTCTTTTTCCAAATTTTTTAATTCGTTCATCATCATGTCATATTCAAAGTCTGATATTGCTGGGTTGTCTTCGTCATAATAAAGTTTTGCATAATAATCTAATTGTTTTCTTAATTCTTTTACTCTTTTTTTGGCTTGTGTTTCTTTCATTTTTGACCTCTTTTATATACAAGATTCGGGTCGACAGAGGCGTCGACCCCTACAATTTTTATTATAATTTTCTATTTTTTACATAGCAGGCGGCCAAAGGCGTCCGCCACTACATTTCTATTATAATTTCTTGCTTTTTTTATTGTGAGCACGGTGTTCCGTGCCCGTACATTTCATTAATCATTGTGTATTATTCGTATTTCTTTATTAGATTTTGTTAATCTTTCACAAGAAAATTTATTTACTAATATAGTATCTTCAATTCTAATTCCAAATATTCCTGGTATATATATTCCTGGTTCATTTGTTATTATCATATTTTCCTTTAAACTAAAGTCTTTTCTTCCAACAAAAGGTAATTCATGTATATTTAAACCAACTCCATGTCCTAGTGCATGGTCTAGCGTATGTCCTTTTACTTTAAAGTCACTTTCTACCATCATTGTTAGTATTCTACAATTTGTATCTTCTTTAATTTCTCTTAAAACTTTTTCTTGGTTTTCTAAAACCAAATTATATATATTTTTTTCTGAATCTGTTATTCCATCTACAAATATTGTTCTTGTCATGTCTGAACAATACCCATTATATTTACATCCAAAATCCATTAATATAACATCATTTGATTGTATTTTTCTATCTGTTGGAACAGCATGTGGCATTGAAGAATTTTCTCCTGAAGCTATTATTGTTTCAAATGCTATTCCATTTGCTCCAGAATCTAGCATATAATTTTCTAATTCTTTTGCAATTTGTTTTTCTGTCATTCCTTTTTTTATATATTTGCAAATATATTCAAAAGCATTATCTGTAATTTCGCATGCTTTTCTTATATTTTTTATTTCTTCAGCATCTTTTATCATTCTTTGTTGTTCTATTATATTTTCTGTTTCCACTAAATTATTAATTTTGTATAATTGCATATAACGTTTATAGTTTGCATATGTTACATAGCTTTCTTCAAATCCAACATTTTCACAGAATATAAAGAAATTTTCATAATCCATTTCACTTATATCCCTTAAATTACATACTACAATTTCATCATCAATCATAAGTTGCTTATTTACAGCTTCTATGTATCTAGAATCTGTTAAATATACATTTTCTTTTCTTGTTATTAATAAAATTCCTTCTGCTTCTAAGCCTGTTAAATATTTTACATTTATTGGATTAGATACTATCATTCCTTGCATATCTAATCCTTTTAACTTATTTCTTAACCAAATTAACTTATCATTCATTTTCAATACTCCTTTCGGATTTATGCTTTGTACATACCAAGTGTAAATATTTTTAATAAAACAAATAATATTAAATCAAATGGAACAACCATTGCTATAAAAGTTGCTAATATTATAAAAGGTCCAAATGGTATATATTCATCCATTTTTTTGATTTTAGTTGCTAATAAAAATATGCTTAAAATAGCTCCAATTAAAAATGACATAACAGCGATAGCTATTATATTTTGAAAACCAAAAAGTAAACCTAATGCTCCCATTAATTTTACATCGCCAAATCCCATTGCTTCTTTTCCTGCAATAAGGCTACCTATCCATGTTATAAGTAGAAATATTCCAGCTCCTGTAACCATACCCAATAGCATATTTACTGCCATATTTATATCAAAAATGCCATTTACTAGCATAAATATTATTCCAACTTCTAGTAATGTTAAATTTAATTTATTTGGTATTATTTGTAATTTGTAGTCTATAACAAATGCAGATAATAACATTGGCGTTATTATTAAATATTTTATTAATTCTGTATTACTTACTAAATTTGTATTATTCCAACCAAAAATATATAGAAGTGCAACATTTATAACGCAATTTATCGCAATTAATATATAGTTAGGTTTAAATTCTTTTTTATATTCCTTAAAAATATCTTTCGAAAATACTTTTTTATATTCTGGCATTCTCTTTATTGTCCAATCTGTTAATTGACCTGTTATTATACCTAAAAATATTAGTGCCACATAATATAGTATGTGAATATCGTTAATATACATCTTTTGTTTACCCCTTTATACTTTTTTTATATTTTTCTATTATTTTATTTTCTAATGGTCTTTTAAAAACTGTTATCCAAATATCTTTTTCAGCAATAGGTTTAACTAAAATAGAATACATTTTACATCTATTAGCACCTAGTACATCTGTAAAAATTTGATCTCCTACAACTGCTATATTTTTATTTTCTAATTTTAACAAAGTTTTTGCCTTTTTAAAACCAAATTTAAAAGGCTTTTTAGCAAAATAAAAATATGGAATTCCAAGCACTTCTGATATTTTTTTAACTTTATCTTTTTTGTTAGAATTAGACAAAATGCATAGTTTTATATCATTTTGTTTTAGCTCCTCTGCCCATTTTTCAAGGCCATCTATCATTTTTTTATCGAAATCTATTAATGTGTTATCAACATCTAAAATAAGTCCTTTAATGCTATTTTCTTCCAGAAATTTCACATCAATATCTGTAACCTTTTCTATATATCTATTTGGATATAAAATCATTATTTTTCACCTTTTTATATCTTTAATTTTCTTTAACAATTTATCATAAAATTATATAAATTACAATATCTTTTTTATATTTACTTAAATAAACTTAAATACATATTTGCGTTTTTTTATAACTTATTTTTAATAAAAAATCATGAACTTTAATTAGCCCATGATTTTTTATGGAGCCTACAACGGGAATTGAACCCGTGACCTCAGCCTTACCAAGGCTGCACTCTACCAACTGAGCTATGCAGGCATATTTATTTTTATATAGGAGTCGACATTAACAGTCGACTCTCTTTATAATCTTATTATTTTATATTTTTTATCGCTTTTTTTCGTATTCTTTGAATTGCATTGTCTATAGATTTTACAGGAGTATCCAATTTTGCTGCAATATCTACATAGCTCTCACCTTGTAAATATCTGCTTAATACTTGTTTTTCGAAACTGCTTAAATTTTTATCTATAGCATTTTCAACAGATTCATAATATTCTTTTTTAGTTATTGTATCTAATGGATCCTCAGCAGTTCTACTATTAAAGATTTCTATAAGCTCTGTATCTTCATCATTATCATATGCAGAATTATTTAATGATAAATATGAATTTAACGGTAAGTGCTTTTGTCTATTTGAAGTTTTTATTGCAGTAATTAATTGTCTTTCTATGCACATATTTGCAAACGATTTAAAACTATTTTGTTTATTATTACTATAGCTTTTTACTGCTTTATATAAACCTATCATTCCTTCTTGTACTATATCTTCTTTTTCTGCACCTATTATAAAATATTTGCTTACTTTCATATTTACAAGCTCTTTGTATTTTTCAAGCAAAAATTCTAGTGCGTGCTTATCCCCAGATTTAGATTTATTAACTAATTCTTCATCTGATATATTCTCATATAAATCACAAGAATAAAACACACTATTTTTATCCATAATCTCTAATGTACCTCCTGCATGTAATTCTATTCGATTATATTCAACAAATCCCCCTGTGTCAAGAGATTTTATTTGAATTTTGCATATTTTTATATTATAATTCTAAAATAGATTGGAGTTGATTTTATGGCATTTGATGGAATTGTAACAAAAAGTATAATATCAGAGCTAAAAAATACTATTATAGATGGTAAAATTAATAAAGTTTTTGAACCAAATAAAAATGAAATTATATTAGGAATATATGCTGGTGAAAAAAATTATGCTTTAAATATTTGCATTGAATCTTCTAATTGTAGAATGCACCTTACTACTCACAGTAAGCCTAACCCTCATAATGCTTTAAACTTTTGTATGCTGCTTCGAAAGCATATAATTGGATATAAAATAAAAAATATTTATTCAATAGGATTAGAAAGAATAGTATATTTAGAATTAGAAGGATATAACGAATTTAATGATTTAACCAAAAAAACTTTAATAGTTGAATTAATGGGAAAACATAGCAATGTTATTCTTGTAAATGATAAAAATTTTATTATAGATGCAATTAGACATTTAGATATAGCATCTAATTCAAATAGAGATATTTTGCCAGCTCATGAGTATGTTTTACCTCTAACCAATAAATTAAATTTTTTAGATGTTAAACAATTTAATGAATTTTATAAAAAAATTCTTGATAAAGAAAATACTATTGATAAAGCAATATGTTCTACATATACAGGATTTAGTATGAGTTTTGTACAAAATGCTTTGAAAAAATTTAATATTAAGAATGATAATTTTGAAAGTAATAATCTAGTTGAGCTTTATCAATATTTTAAAGACTTATTAAATTATATAGACAACGTTACAGGAGAATTCTTAGACTTAAGTGTCTCTCCTAATAAAACTAAAATTGATTTTGTTCCTTACTTAAAAATTTCATATGATAATCAAGAAGTAGCTTCTACTCCTTCAATTAAGCCAAAACAAACAAGTTTAGATTTTAACTTTTTTATTGATGATTTTTATTACAATAAAGAACAAAAAGAGCAATTTAATTCTAAAAGAAACAATATATTAAAAGTAATATTAGTATATTTAAAAAAATATCAAAAACGTCTGCAAAACATTAATAAAAAGCTAAAAGAATGTGAAAACAAAGAAACTTATCAATTATATGGTGAACTTATTACTTCTAATCTATATAGAATAAAAAATACCAACGAAGATAAAATTCAATTAGAAAATTATTATGATAACAATAATTTAATTACTATTCCTTTAGATAAAAAATACTCTGTTGCAAATAATGCAAAAAGATATTTTAAGAAATATAATAAATTAAAAAATGCACTAGAAATATGTGCAATTCAAAAAAAAGAAACAGAACTTGAATTAGATTATATAGAAAGTGTTGTATATGAACTAGAAAACTCTACTACTTCAGCAGATTTAGAACAAATTTATGCAGAAATATCTGAAAGTTCTATTTTTAAAGATTCTTTCAATAAATCAAAAAATAATAAAAAGAAACAAAATGTTCCAAGTTCTATTCAGCCAGTACAACTAAATATAGATGGATTTATAGTTTACGTTGGAAAAAATAATATTTGTAATGATTATTTAACAACAAAACTTGCAAATAAAAACGACTTATGGTTCCATACCAAAGACATTCATGGAAGCCATGTTGTTCTAAACTTAGAAAATAAAACACCTAATAATGGAATATTACAAAAATGTGCAGAACTTGCAGCATACCACAGCAAAGCAAAGTTATCTTCTAATGTACCTGTAGATTACTGCTACATAAAATATGTAAAAAAGCCTAGTAAATCTAAAGCAGGAATGGTAATTTACACCCACAACAAAACTCTATTTGTAAATCCAAGAAAATATTAATTGGTTAAATACTAAATCGGGTCGCCCCTACAAAAAATCATAAGCAAATATATTTTCCAATCAATAATATGAAACATTTTTCACTTTTTATTTGCTAAAAATTGACTTTTTTACCAAATAAGAGTATAATATAGGTTATGAGAGAAAAATTTAAGGAGGTACGTTTATGATAGATAAAACTTTTGTATTTGGTCACCAAAAACCTGATACAGATTCTATTGCTTCAGCTATATCAATGGCTAACTTAAGAAACGAATTAGGAGAAAATGCTGAATGCTTTAGATTAGGTAATGTTAATAAAGAAACTGCATTTGCTTTAAAAAGCTTTGGAGTTGAAACACCTACTTTATTAGAAAAAGTTGAAGAAAAATCAAATGTAATTATGGTAGATTCTAACGAATTTGCTCAAAGTGTTAAAGGAATTGAAAATGCAAATATAAAAATGGTAGTTGATCACCATAGAATTAATTTACAAACAAATGACCCTTTATACTATGTTGCAGAACCTGTTGGATGTACTTCTACAATAATTTATAAATTATATAAACAAAACGATGTAGAAATAACACCAAAAATGGCCGGAATTATGCTTAGTGCTATTATATCTGATACATTATTATTCAAATCTCCAACATGTACTGAAGAAGATAAAAAAATAGCTCAAAAACTTGCAGATATAGCTGGTGTAGACATGTATGAATATGGTCAAAATATGTTAAAAGCAGGTACAGATATAAGTGATTATACTGCTGACGAAGTTATCAATATAGATTGTAAACCTTTCGAAGGAAATGGAGTTAACTTTAAAATTTCACAAGTTAATAGTGCAGACGTTGATGATGTTTTCAAAAGAAAAGCTGATTTTGAAGAAGCTATTAACAAAGATATTAAAGAAAACAATTTAGGTTTATATGTATTTGTTGTTACAGACATTTTAAATGCAAATTCAAAAATCATCGCTTTAGGAGATAAAACAGATGTTGTAGAAAAAGCATTTGGTGTTGAATTAGATAATAATACAGCTTTATTAGAAGGTGTAGTTTCTAGAAAAAAACAAGTATTACCTAAAATATTAGAAAATATTTAGACCAAATATAAAAAATTCGCAATTAAACATTGCGAATTTTTTTATTTGCAAAATCTATGTTTTCCTATTGTTACAGTGTGTGGCCTTGACCATATCCATTTATTTGTTGCAGTAGCAGGATTAAAATAATATATTGAACCATAACTTGGGTCCCAACCATTTATGGCATCTTGTGCTGCTTTTTTGGCAGTACTATCTGGATTCATATTTATTTGTCCATCACTTACGGCATCAAACGCACCTTTTTGATATACAACACCAGCTATAGTATTAGGGAAAGAACTGCTTTTAACTCTATTCATTATAACTGCTCCAACTGCAACTTGCCCGGTGTATGGCTCTCCCCTTGATTCTCCGTAAATTACTTTTGCAAGTAATGTAACATTTGATGAATTACTGCTTGCTGACGCTGAACTTGAAGATGAAGAACTATATATTCCCATTGCTTCTAAAGTTTTTTTACCTGCAATTCCATCTACTGTTAGTCCATTTTTCTTTTGAAATTTTTTTACTGCTGTAACTGTTTGACTACCATAAATTCCATCTACACTTCCGCTATAATAGCCCCATCTTTTAAGTTTTGTTTGAATTTGTGTAACTTCACTTCCTCTAGAACCATATTTAGATAAAGCTTCTACCTCATTATTTGTAAAAAATATATTGTATATTAGAAATACTCCCATTAAAGAAATTAATAATACAAATAAATTCTTTTTATTTATTATTTTTTTCATAATAAAAACACCACTTTTTAAATAAATTTAATTTTATTATTTCCAAAAATGGTGTTTTTTATTAATTTTTTATTTAATTACTTCAATTTCAAGTAAAGTATCTAACGCTCCCCAAGGATTATAAGGTGTGTACGCCAATTTAGAAGCTCCAGTTGGTATATCAATTATTTTTTCTATATAATCTGAATTGCCTGTGGATAGCTTGCCACTAGATAATGTATTATTATCTTTATCTAATATAGCATATTTTCCAGGATACGAATAATGCCAATCAGCAGGATCTGTTTTGCATATCATTTTAATCTTTTTCCCTTCCATGCTACTATCTATTTGCATATAGGCTGTCCCTTTATATTGAAATCCTGTTGTTAAATCTCCATCATAAGCTTCATCTGTTATCATATCTGTATACGGGTATGTGCTTAATTCAGATTTATTATCTCTTTCTCCATATATACTCCTTGCATATATGGTTTGTCCTCTGGTTATTTTTATTTTTTCACCCTCATTATATTCTAGGTAGTTATTTTCATCATTTATACTATAAACTATCTTCTTATCTGTTTCATCGCTTTTTTTCAAAACAACTTCTATTTCTGTAATTTTATTAATTCCATTAGCTGTAATTATAGAATATACAGGAGATGATGTTATTTCAATTTCAGGAGCTGTTCTTGCAACTGTTATTTCAAGCAAACTATCTAAAAATCCCCAAGCATTATATGGAAAATAAGACATTCTTTTAGCTCCTTTAGGAATATCAACATATGTCAACCCTGCTGAAGAACCTCCATTAACTGTTCCTATAAAATCTCCACTTGAAAGTACTGAATCATTTTCATCATAAATAGCATAACTTGAATTGTATTCATTATTTGTATCAAATCTTAATTTTTTTCCTTCTAGGCTACTATCAAGATTTATATATGCTGGTCTAATTGTTGTTTTAAATCCTGTACTAATATCAGAATCATAAGCATCTGGGCCTATTGCATCTTGAGCTAAATCTAATTTTATTCTAGCAATTCTATTTATAAGTGTTCCATTTTCATTAGACTTTGCAATTATATTTACATCTTTATACACTTTAAATGTTCCTGTATATTCTATCCAAGTTACACCATTATCTAAACTGTAATAATTTTCTGTATTTGTTCCATAATCGATAGTAACACATTTATTCACATCAATTCCATCGTAGGATATTAATGCATATTCATAAGATTTAGTTTGTTCTATTTTTGGATAAGCATCTTCTGTATTATTAATAACAAATGGTTTTTCTTCTTCATTTTCACATTTTATATTAAACGTATAGTTCTCACCATTTTTTATTTCATAGTCTATTGCTAATTCTTTTCTGCCACTTACCTGAATTTTATTTCCTGCTGGAGTAACTATATATTCAATATTTAGTAAACTACTTTTAAAGTATATACAACAATTTAAAACGCCATTATTCTCATCGATAGCATACGTTGCTGAAATATTGTTTTCTTCTTTTCTGGCTTCTTGTCCGTATTCCGTTTATAATTTTTCCTTTTCTCATAGCAAAAATAGTTCCAATTATAACTAATAAAGCTATAATTACCACAGATAAAATTATATATATTTTTCTATTTTTCACTTTTTTCTCCTTAGATTATTAATATTAATTTTTAAAAAATTCCTATTATATTTTCGTTTTCATTAATGTTAATATTATTTGCTGCTGGCTTTTTCGGAAGTCCTGGCATTGTTAATATTTTCCCAGCTAAAGCAACAACAAACTCTGCTCCAGCATTTAGTTCTACATTTCTTATATTAATTTCAAATTGTTCATTACATTTTAAATTTTTAGCATCATCTGAAAATGAATATTGTGTTTTTGCTATACATATTGGTAAGTTTTCATATCCCATTTCTTCTATTTTTTCTATGTTTTTCTCTGCTTCTTCTGTGTATTTTACCTCTTTCGCTCCATAAATATTCTTACATACTTTTTCAATTTTCGTTTTTATATCATCTTCTAATTCATAAGCATAGTTTAGATTTTTATTATTTTGTGAAAGTTTATCAATTTTCTTAGCAATATCTATTGCTCCTTCTCCACCTTTTTTCCAACTTTCTACTAAACTATATTCTATATTATTTTTGTTTAATATATCTTCCAATAATTGTAATTCTTTAGAATTATCTTTATCGTTTTTATTTATTGCAACTATTGTATTTACATTAAATTTATTTCTAAGATTATTTATATGTTTTAATAAATTATGTGTTCCTTCTATTATAGCTTGTTCATTTTCTTCATATATATCTTCTTTTTGAACCCCTCCATGGTATTTTAAGGCTTTAAGTGTTGCAACTAAAACAACAACATCTGGCTTTATTTCTGCTTTTCTGCATTTTATATCTAAGAATTTTTCTGCTCCTAAATCTGCACCAAAACCTGCTTCTGTTATGCAGTAATTTCCAAGTTTTAATGCCATTTTTGTTGCTATAATTGAGCTACAGCCGTGTGCTATATTTGCAAATGGTCCTCCATGTATAAATGCTGGTGTTCCTTCAAGTGTTTGTACTAAATTTGGTTTTATAGCATCTTTTAATAAAACTGCCATTGCTCCTTCTGCTTGTAATTCTCTTGCAAAAATTGGATCATTTTCTTTATTGTAACCTATAATAATATTTCCTAGCATAGTTTTTAATTCTGCAATATTAGAAGCTAAACAAAGAATTGCCATTATTTCTGAAGCTGGTGTAATTTGAAATTCATCTTCTCTTTTTATTGTTTCTTCTTTTTCTGAAAGACCTATTTCAACTTTTCTTAAACTTCTATCATTTAAATCTAAGCATCTTTTCCAAGTAACTTTTTCTATTTCTAATTCGTTTCCTTGGTATATATGATTATCTATTAAGCTTGCAAGTAGATTATTGGCTGATGTTATTGCATGCATATCTCCTGTAAAATGTAGGTTTATATCTTCCATTGGAATAACCTGTGAGTAACCTCCTCCTGTTGCTCCTCCTTTCATTCCAAATA
>CAKPGS010000011.1 GCA_934155165.1 uncultured Clostridia bacterium
TTAGCACATAACTACCCTTTTATAAAATTATTATCTATATTTACATTAATTACTTATAAATTTATAAAATGAAGATTGCTCCAAATCGCACTCGCAGATGAAACTGCTCGTTTGGTCGCTTACGCGGTATTTCAAAACAAATATATTTTTCATTTTATAATATTTAAACACATATTATTAATTAAGGAAGGATTTTGTTTTATGAAAGAAATTATTTTTAAAGGTGTAGGTACTGCTATTGCTACTCCTTTTACTGATAAAGGTATAAATTTTGATGAGTTTGGTAAATTATTAGATTACCAGATAGAAAAAGGAGTAAATGCAATTATTGTTTGCGGTACTACTGGTGAATCTGCTACAATGAGCTTAGATGAAAAAAAAGAACTTTTAAATTTTACTGTTGGTAAGGTTCAAAGACGTGTTCCTATTATTGCTGGCACTGGTTCTAATTGTACTTCTTCTGCAATTAAACTTTCAAAATATGCTGAAAGTATTGGTATTGATGGATTATTAATTGTTACTCCTTATTATAATAAAACTACTCAAAACGGCCTAATTTCGCATTATAGCAAAATTGCTGAAAGTGTTTCTCTCCCTATTATTTTATATAATGTACCAAGTAGAACTGGTGTAAATATTTTACCTGAAACTTGTTTTGAGCTTTCTAAAATTTCAAATATTGTTGCTATAAAAGAAGCAAGTGGAGATATATCTCAAGTTGCCAAAATTGCTCATTTATGTGGAGATAATTTAAATATATATTCTGGAAATGATGACCAAATTCTACCAGTTTTATCTATTGGTGGAATTGGTGTTATATCCGTTCTTTCAAACATTGCTCCAAAATACACTTGCGAAATGGTTGAAAGTTTCTTTGAAGGAAACTATTACATATCAAAACGAATGCAATTAAAAGCTCTACCTCTAATAAAAAGTTTATTTATTGAAGTAAACCCTATTCCTGTAAAGCATGCATTAAATTTAAAAGGCTACAACTTTGGAATTCCGCGTTTGCCATTAGTTCCATTAAATAAAGAACATTCAGAAATATTAGAAAGAGAAATGAAGGAATTTGGATTGATTTAAAATTTTCTCATAAAATATTATAACAGAACATATTATATATTGAATTTGCTTATTTGAAATGCTATAATAAATTTAGATTTTACATTTAAGGAGAAAATTTATGACTGAATCGAACATAAGAGAATTTAACAATATTATTAAAGATATAGCAAATAATGAAACTGTACAAATGATGAAAGATTTTAATCATCACTGTGATGTAAGCTGTTATGAACATTGCAAACATGTAGCATTTGCAAATTATATTCTTTGTAAAAAACTTAAATTAGATTATATTTCCGCTGCTAGAGCTGGGATGCTACATGACTTATTTTTGTATAATTGGAGAGGCTCTAGAAGAAGGTTAGAAGGATTACATGCTTTTGTTCATCCTAAAATTGCTTTAAAAAATGCTGAAAAAGAATTTACTTTAAATGATAAAGAAAAAGATATTATTTTAAAACATATGTGGCCTGTTACGTTACCTTTTCCTAGATACATAGAAAGTTTTATTATTACATTAACAGATAAGTATTGTGCTTTCAAAGAAATTTTTGATTATTATAATAGAAAGAAATTCAAACCTTTATATAGATATGCTTATATTTTTGCTTTTATTATTTTTTCACATGTTTAAAATATATAAATAAAAAATAGAATTCGTTTGAATTCTATTTTTTATTTATATGTTGACCCACCGTATAATTGATTTATATATGAACTGTAATCAAATGGTTTCATTGTTTCTGGCTCTCCATAATCTACTCCATTTGTTTCTACTTTTATGTTTGTTATTACTGGCGCATTTACTGGTGTACTTGCTTCTGCCCCTTTACTTTCTGCTGGTTGTACTTCTGTTTCGTTTAGTTTATCTAATACATCCCATCCTTCTATCACTTTACCAAATGCTGCATATTGTCCATTTAAACTTGCATTATCCTTTGTCATTATAAAGAATTGTGATCCTGCTGAGTTGTAACCTTCTTCTGCCATTCCCATTGAACTATAATCTGAACGTGCCATTGCTATTACACCTTTTTCGAAACGTATGTCATTTTTATTAAATCCGTTTTGTACAAATTCACCTTTTATTGAGTATTTTTCATCGTTTTCTTCTCCTTTTAAATCTCCAAGTGTTGGTGCTCCTGAACCTGTTCCATCTTTATCTCCACCTTGTACCATAAAGTCTTTTACTATTCTATGATATGTTAATCCATCATAAAAACCATTATTGGCAAGTTTTATAAAGTTTGCAACTGTATTTGGAGCTTTATCTGGATATAGTTCCAATTTTATTGTTCCTAAATCTTTTACCTCCATAGTTACTATAGGATTTTGTGTATTATTCGTTTCTTTTTTGTAATATCCAAAACCTATAACTCCTATCAATACTATAACAATTAATATTGCTATTAATTCTATTATCATTTTTCCCTTTTTCATTTTTATTTCCTCCTTTGAATTTTTATTCAGATATATTATATCTTACTTTATCAATATTGTAATTTTGTTCTATTTCGTTTTCAGATAGCTTTCTATTATAAATTCTAAAAACATTATAATCTATTTTTGAATTATAATTTCCATTACCATCTGCTGCAATTCCGAATTTTTCACCACTTGTATTTATATCATTTAATAATTCTACATTTTCATATTTTTTTAATCCATTTTTATATGAATTTACTTTATTATTTTCCACCAAAATTGAATTATATACTATTTTATTTAGTTCTGCAATATCATTAACATATATGTTTTTACTATTGGTATAATAAAAACTTCTTGAATTTTCTTTATTTGACTCCATTACAAATCTATTAGATTGTAAGCCCCATAAATCTTCCCAGTTCTTCAGTCTTTTTTTGTTTGAAACATTTTCAATAGTAAAACTTTTTATATCTAATAAAACATTGTCTACATATGTCCAATCATCTTCTCCATCGAATATAACACTTTTTTCATTCCATGTGCCACCATTCATTGTCCCATTATTATCATTTCCACTTAAGTCTTTCCATATTGTAGCTGTTTCATTATGCTTGTAATTCTCATTATATTCTCCATCTAAATATAATTCCAAACCATCTTTTACATAAGCATATATTTCTTTTACATCACTTTCTTTTCCTTCAACATCTCTATATTTAAGTTCATATATCCCTGGGTCTTTTATTTCTAGTTCAAATCCATTTGACAACTTTGCAACACGTTTCCATTCGAGCTTATTTTTATCTTCCTTATATTCTGCATATAATAAATTTCCTTCTAATGGTTTTCCACTGCATATTATATTTTCTGAATTAACTACATATTTCCATGAATATTCTTGTGGTTCTAAGGTAACATCAAAAGATATATCATTGCTTATATTTTTTTCTTCTTGTGTTGGTTTATAATACTCTATCCCAAAATCTTTTAATGTATGTTTTCCATTTACTCCATTTTTACTATAAATTAATCCATCTTTAAAATTAACATATACTGTATCTTTTATATTATATAAGCCTATTTTTTTATAATCTTCTTCTGTAGATAAAACATAATTATATGTTATTTCATCTTCTTTATGTTCTTCTTTTGTTAATTCTAAGCTTTCATAATCTTTACTATGAATACTCACAGCTTCATTTATTTCTTGCAGCTGATTTGAAAACCTCTGCTCTGCTGAATTTTGGATAGTATTGTATCCAACATAGGTTGCCGTTCCCGAAAGAATCAATAATAATATTATTATCGTTACTAACACAACTAATGTTATTCCTTTATTAGAACTCATTGTTTCCTCCTTAGTTTATAATAGTACGTTATCAAATACAAATTGCTCTTGCATTCTTTTTAAAGATTGTTTTATTGTACGAGCTCTAATTTCACCAATTCCATCTACTTCATCTAATGCAGGAATATCCGCTTCCAATATATGTTGAAAAGATTTAAATGACTTTACAAGATTCTCCACAATATTACTTGGTACTCTTGGTATTTTATTTAAAATTCTATATCCTCGAGTATAAACAGCAACTTCATCATATGTATCGAATACATCGTAGCCTAGAATTTTTGCAATTATTTGTTGTTGCATTAATGCTTCGTAATCTAAATTGCTTATATCTTCTAAATATTTTTCTGCTGTTTTACGTTTTTTTGTTGTCATATAATCTTTTATAATTAGTAATTCTTCTTTTTCTAAATCTCCAACAAGTTCTTCAAGCTGCATTTCTGTAAGTCTTCCTTCTGTTCCTAGTTCGTATATTCCGCCTTGTACCTCTTTAACAATTTTCATAACCATTTCTGCTCTTTGAATTGCTGTTATAACATTATCTAATGTAACTATATCATTAAATTCATATTCATTTAATATGCTGAGTTTACTATCGAATACTTTTTTATATTTTTCAAGGGTTTGCAAAGCTTGATTTGTTTTTGTTAATACTTTTGATGTGTCTTCTATTGTATAACGTAATTCTCCTTTAAATATTGTTATTACATTTCTTCTTTGAGATATACTTACTACAAGTTCTTTTGTTTGCTTTGCTGTACGTTCTGCCGTTCTATGCCTTGTACCAGTTTCTCTTGTTGTAATTTCTGGAGATGGTATTAACTGAGCATTTGCATATAGAATTTTTTTAAAATCACTACTTAATACAATAGCTCCATCCATTTTTGCTAGTTCATATAGTCTTGCTGATGTATAATCTTCGTTTATAAAAAAGCCTCCATCAACAATGTCCATTACATTTTTTGAATCTCCAAATACTATCAAGCCACCTGTTTTTGCCTTTAATATGTTGTCTAATCCTTCTCTAATAGGTGTTCCTGGTGCGATAAGTTTTAATATTTTGGTTAGTTCATTTTCATCGTTACTTCTCAAAATTATATCAACACCTTTCTAAAATTTATCTTAATCCTAAGCAGCTTACTGCTTGGTTAACATCCTTGACCCCTATTATATCTAATTTATATTTTTCTTTCAATAGTTTTTTGTTATTTTCTGGAATTATACACTTTTTAAATCCTAGTTTTTCCGCCTCTTTTAGACGTTTATCTATTAAATTTATGCTTCTAACTTCTCCAGTTAGTCCTACTTCTCCCATAACTACTACATCTCTAGGAATACTTTTGTTTTTAAAACTTGAAGCAACACTTAATACAATTCCTAAATCTAATGCCGGTTCATTAATTTTCATTCCTCCAACCACATTTAAGTATACATCTTGATTTCCAAGCATTATTCCTGCCTTTTTTTCTAAAACTGCTATAAGAAGTGTTAATCTATTATAATCAATTCCATTTGCAGTTCTTCTTGGAAGACCAAATACACTTTGTGCGCATAAAGCTTGCAATTCAATTAAAATAGGTCTTGTTCCCTCCATGCTTGCAACTATAACAGATCCTGTTAGATCTTCTTCCCTTTCAGAAATAAGTACAGAAGATGGGTCTATTATCTCTTTCATTCCAAGATTGTCCATTTCAAACATTCCAATTTCATTTGTAGAACCAAATCTATTTTTTACACTTCTTAAAATTCTATAAGAGAAATATCTTTCTCCTTCTATGTATAAAACTGTATCTACCATATGTTCCAACACTCTTGGTCCTGCAATATTTCCATCTTTTGTAACATGACCAATTATAATTGTTGTAATTTCTTTTTGCTTGCACATTTTCATAATTCTAGAAGTTATTTCTCTAACCTGGCTAACACTACCTGCAGCAGATGTTATATCATCTGAATACATAGTTTGAATAGAATCTATAATAACCAACTTAGGCATAATATCAACTATATTTTCTTCTATTAAATCTATATCTGTTTCACCTAAAAACAAAATATCGTCATTATTAATTTCAAGCCTATCTGCTCTAAGTTTAATTTGTTCTGCAGACTCCTCTCCAGAAACATATAAAACCTTTCCCTCACCTTTAAGTTTATTGCAAAGTTGAAGAATTAATGTAGACTTACCAATACCAGGCTCACCGCCAAGTAGCACAAGAGAACCTTTAACCAAACCTCCACCTAAAACTCTATCAAGTTCTTCAAAACCGGTTTTAGTTCTAAAGCTTTCTTTTCCAACAAACGTATTTAAAGGTTCAGCAGAAACCTTACGTTTAGGCTCACCCTTGCTCCCCTTATCATTAGAAAGCTTCTCCTCAAAAAAACTATTCCAAGTACCACAAGCAGGGCATTTTCCCATCCACTTAGCACTCTCATATCCACACTCATTGCAAACAAAAACAGACTTAACCTTTGCCATAAAATCCTCCTTTTGTGGGGACAGTCCCCCAACCGACAGTTTGTCGGTTTTAGGGACAGGTCTCATTTTATTTTATATATTCTTTCAATATTTCTTTCTTCAGTTTTTAAAATTCTTGCTATTTGCGCTGCACTTGTTCCTTTTATACTTTCTAAATTCTTTATTATTTTTTCTTTTTCAATTTTATTAAATTTGCAAAAATTTTTTAATATATTTTTTCCTATAATTTCAGTTATTACTTGCTTTAGCTCATCATCGCTTAATTTTGTCTTTATTTCAAATTCCAAGATTTCTTTTGAATCCAATTTTACAGTTTGATTATTAATCTTCTCAAATTCTAATAATGCCTTTTTTCTATCACTACTAATTATATCCAAAATATAATCTATCTCTACAATATCTTTCCATCCCTCAATATAATCTTTATAACTACTCCATTGATAATTTTGAGTTAAAGATATTCCTGCTTTTTCTGGATTTTGATGAATATATCTCATTAATGTTAATAAATATTTTTCATTTTCTACTGGTTTACTCTTATATCTATCTTGAAATAAATGTCCTACTCTATTGTATTTATTGTTAAAATACATTGCATATGAACTAGCTATATAATGTATAATTTTAGACATAACATCATTGTCCATTATTTCTAAATGTACATGATTCTTCATCAACACATATGAATAAATAGAATATTCAAATTTTTCTTTTGATTTAAGTATACATTAGTATAATTTTTTTATTGTTTGGATGAACATTGCATGGGCCCATCCTAGCCCTATTACCCATGCGGGTTCCATTTTTTCGTTGTTTACTTGTTCTGGTAGTAGTCCGTGTTGGTTTGCTGATTTTACTACGTAGTTTAGTTCTTCTATTGCTTTGTTTCTTTCTCCTTTTTGTATGTGGTATTCTGCCATCCATAGTGTTGCTATTGTCCATGGGTTTCCATTCATGTAGTTGTCTTCTTCGAATCTTTTGTATCCTCCTGTGTATGTTCTTAGGCTTAAATCTATGTTTTCTATTGTGTTTGTTATTTTCTTTTCTTTTGGTGTGTATAGTTTGAATGGTGTTACTGCTCCTATTATGCTTATATCTAACTTTTTGTCTTGTGTGTTTCTTACATATGTTTTTCTTTCTTTATCATATAATTTTTCTGATATGTAGTTTTTGATTTTTAGTTTTAGTTCTTGGTATTCTTTTCTTTCTTTTCTTATTTTTTCTTGTTTTATTCTGTTTTCTTCGTAGTCATCGTAGATTTTATCGTATATTTTTTCCATTGTTTCAAATGCTGCATATATTGCTGCTAGTGAGTATAAGTGTGTTCCTTCACACATCTCCCATAGGTCATAGCTTACATGCATTTTGTTTTTTTCTTCTACTATGTCTTCTGTATATTTTTTTAGATATTTTATTGCTTTTTCGCACATTGTTAGTGTTTCTTTTAGGAATTTTTTGTTTTTTGTATATTGATAGTGTTTATATACTCCATATACTACACTTGCTGTTTCATCTATTTGATATCCCCATGATGGTGCTAAGCTTCCATCTACATAAAAACGTTGTTCCCACATTCCGTTTGAACTTTGTGTGTTCTTGCAAAATACTTTATAGAATTTTTCTACTTCGTCTTTCATTCCTAAAATATCTAAGCTTTCTGTTATAAATACTGCATCTCTTGGCCAACAGTAATTGTATCTTCCTGATTTTTCTCTTTTTTCATCTACTTCAACTGCTGCAACCATTGCTCCTGTTTTTTCGTTTGTTAATAGCGGAAATAACATTATACTTCTTTTATATATTTGATGTAGCTTTTCATCTAATTTATTTTTGGGCTCTGGTAATTTTATTGTATTGTGCGCTTTGTAGTATTTCTTCCAGTATGATATTGTGTTTGCTTGTTCTTTTATTGTATCTATTTTTTGTATTTTGCTATTTTCTTTTATTTGATTATCTACATATATTACTATATCTAGATTTTTCTTTTGTCCTGGTGCTAATTTTCCTATTTCATAACTTATTGCAGAGTCTGCAGACATTCCTATATAGTCTTTATCTTTTATTATCCCTGTATATATGTTTCTTTCACAGTCGTTTATTTGGTGTGAGCTTATTTTTTCTTTTATTGATACAATATTGAAACAGTCTTCGCTTGTGTATTGCGCCATTCCTCTTTCTAAGATTTTTGCACTTACTAATTGATTTTCTCCTGAGTGTAATTTTGAATGTATTAAGAATTTTGTATCTAATTCTATATCACTTTCATTTTTGAATACATATCTTCTTATTAATACGTTTTCATTTATAGATACAAAGTCTGTTTGAACTATTCTTAATTTGAAATAAGTATTCAAAATATCTGTTTCTAATACATTTGTATCTTCTATATATTTTTGATTATATTCGTTATTAACATCATTATTTGTGTAAATAAGCATTGAGTCATTTATTTTTACACCTGTTTCAAAGAAATCTATATATTGTTTATTATCTCGCATAGGATAATATAATCTTAATAATTCACCTGTTTTACTTAAACTTACAAGCATATCTTTATTTCCAATTATTGCATCATTAAAATATTTTGTTTTCATTTTTTGCTCCTCTTTTATTTTTTATTTATTATCTATTATTCTAACAATTTGTAGTTCTAATTCTTTTATTCTTTCATCCAACTTTTGTATTTGACTATTTTCTAAGTTTCCATTTTTTAGGTCATCTCTAACCATTTCTTCCATATCCGCAATTTCATCTTTTAAAGTATCTAATCTATTTAGCACTTTTAAGCGTATATATCTTTCAGGATTTTCTGTTTTTATTTCTATTTTATTTGTCATATTTGCTAGTTCATTATTTAATTCGTATGTTTCTCCAAATTCTGGTGTTGTAACGGCAATTCCAGTTGTTTCTTGTATTTTTTGTTTTAATATATCTTGGCTTTCTGGTTCTCCATGTACTAAAAATATGTGTTTTGGTTTATTTATAAATGAATATACAAAATTTAATAACCATTCTTGATCTGCATGTCCTGAATATCCTTCAATATATTCTATTCTAGCATTTACAGCTATTTCTTCTCCAAATATTTTTACTTTTTTTGCACCATTTACTATTTGATCTCCTAAAGTTCCTTTTGCTTGGTATCCTACAAATAAAATTGTACTTTTTGGATTCCATAAATTGTGTTTTAAATGATGTTTTATTCTTCCAACTTCACACATTCCACTTGCTGAAATTATGATAGATGGTTCATCACTTTCATTTAAAGCTTTTGATTCATCTACAGTTTTTGTGAATTTTAATCCTGGAAATTCTAGTGGATTATCTCCACTTTTTATTACTTCTTGTGTTTCTTCATCAAATAAATCCATATTTTCTTTAAATATTTCTGTTGCAGATATTGCAAGCGGACTATCTACATATACTGGTGTTTTCATTAATTCTTCAAATTCTTTAAGAAACTGTTCATTATGTGGTTCTTCTTTTATTTTGTTTAATTCATATAATATTTCTTGAGTTCTTCCAACTGCAAATGAAGGTATTACAACTGTTCCGCCATTTTCTATTGTTTCTGAAACTATTCTTAAAAAGGTTTCTGCTTTACTTTCATTTTTCATGTGCAATCTATTTCCATATGTTGATTCCATTACTAAATAGTCTGCATCTTCTATCATTGTTGGTTCTGAAAGCAATGGAATATCATTATTTCCTATGTCTCCTGAAAATACTATTTTTTCTTCTTTTCCATCTTCTTTTATCCATACTTCTATTATGCTAGAACCTAACATATGACCTGCATCGTTGTATCTTACATGTATATTTTCATCTATTTCAATTATTTCATCATAT
The DNA here is from genome assembly GCA_934155165.1 of uncultured Clostridia bacterium. Classification (GTDB taxonomy): domain Bacteria; phylum Bacillota; class Clostridia; order TANB77; family CAG-508; genus Merdicola. The sequence goes on from CAKPGS010000011.1 coordinate 10,170, forward strand.
TTTACTGGTTCAAACACCTCTAAACATTTTGTTGCATCTTCTGCAGTATATAATGGTGGTAATTCTGGTTCTCCTTTTCTTGCGCGTTTTCTATTTTTCCACTCAACTTCCATTTCTTGAATGTGACCACTGTCTGGAAGCATTATTCCACATAAATCGCAGGTTGCTTTATGTGCATATATTGGATTTCTATATCCTTCATTATATAATTTTGGTATTCTACCTGAATGGTCTATATGAGCATGTGTTAATAGCATAAAATCTATTGATTTTACATCAAATGCAAAATCTTCCTCGTTTTTTAACTCATCTGTGGCTTTTCCTTGATACATTCCACAGTCTACTAAAAATTTCTTTCCTGCTCCTTCTACTAAAAAGTTTGAACCTGTAACAGTTCTTGTTGCTCCTAAAAATGTAACTTTCATTTAATCAATCCTTTCTATTTTTTAATTAAAAATTTTATTTCTTTTTTCTAGCCTTGTTCCTTTTGTTGTCAATAATTCAATTTCTTTTTGATACTCTAAGGATTCTTCATCCCAAATTTGTATTTTGTATTTATTATTTTTTTTCACAATAATATATTCTATATTTTCTAAATCTATAATTTTCATTTTTAATAATTCTTTGTATACTTCTATATCTTCTTTTAAATTATTAAATATAGATACTACAACTTTTAAATTAATTGCTTTTACTATAAGTTTAGAAACATATATTTGTATAGTTTTTCTTATATTTTCTGTTTCATAGTTTTTATCATACTTTAATAAAAGAAAATATCTTGTTTCATATATTAATTTTATAATTTCCCTTTTAGTTTCTGATTTTTTTAATTTAATTTCTAAACATTTAACAATGTTAATAATAAAATTTTCTATGTTTCTTTCTATTTCTATATTTTTTATTTCAATTAAATAATTTAGTTTTTCATCCCTTTGCTTGCTTCTTTCAGCATATTTTTTAGGATTCATTAACTCATCTATTTCATAATTTCTATAAATTATTTCTTCTTTTTCTCTCTCAAGAATGTTTATTAATGTATTTATACTAAAATATATTTCTCCACTTTGATTTCTTTTTATAAATTCTTTTTCTAATAAAAACTTATTATTCATTATTTCATCTATTTTGTATAATCTTTTAATATTTTGTTTTTTTTCTAAAAATAAATTCTCAATAAAAGTATTTTTATCTTTATATATTTTTTTCTCAGTTATAATTTTTTCTATTTCAAGGTCTATTTCATTCATTTTTTTATTATCATACTTATAGAATATTTTAGAAATAGTTAATATTAGTTCATACATTATATTTTGTGCAATTTCAGTACCATATTGCACTTTTAACATTAAATACAGATCTCTTAATACATCTTTTTCTTTGCCATTATTATCTTCTATTTTTTTAATTTTATCATGTCCCAAAACCAAATTTAAGCATTGATAAAGTAAATTATATTCTATTTTCTTTATATTTTTTAACTCTTGATACCAAGTCCAGCCATCAAAATCTCTTATAACTTCAGTTTTATCAATTATTCTGGATTTATTAAAAAATTCTTTAAGTGGTTCAACTGCATAATTATATTCTTTATTTATTTCTACATTTTTTTGTGAAATTTCATAAATTGCTTCTAAGCATTTTCCTTCATTTTGCTTTATTTTTATTGCTTTTTCTTTTTTATTAACTTGTATATTATCATCTTTTATAAATTCTATTCTATTGCAATTTAAATTAACATTATTAATAATTTCTTCTAAAAATTCATCTTTGCTTATAACATTGACTTTTGTTTTTTGATAATCAGGATAGGATACTTCAATTTTATATAACATACTAAGGAGAAGATTTTTTACTTCTTGTGAATATTCTTTATTTTCCAGAACTTTTTCTAATTCATTATTATAATCTTTTAAATTACTAAAAAGTTTACTTTTGTTCATTTAATTTCTTCTCCTTTCATGTTTTTATTCTTTGGTATTTGTTTGCATTTTTAATTCTTCCCATCTTTCTTTGCTCATTAAAACTTCACGTGGTTTGCTTCCTTGGTAACCTGAAATTATACCTCTTTCTTCCATTTGGTCTATTATTCTTCCTGCTCTTGAATATCCAACTTTAAATCTTCTTTGAATAAAAGATGTTGAAGCTTGACCTGTTTCTACTACTGTATCTATAGCATCCATTAAAAATGGATCTGTTTCATCATCATTTGCTGCTTCTAAATCTTTTTCTTTATCTGATACATTTGCTTTTTCTATAGATTCTATAATATCTGTATTGTATGTACTTTCTCCTCCATTTGCTTTTAAGAAATCTACTATTTTTTCAACTTCTTTATCATCTACAAAGGCACCTTGAACTCTTGTTGGTTTTGAAGCTCCTGCTGGGTAAAATAACATATCTCCTTTACCAAGCAATTTTTCTGCTCCAACCATATCCAAAATTGTTCTTGAATCTATTTGTGATGAAACAGCAAAGGCAATTCTAGATGGTACATTTGCTTTTATTAGACCTGTAATTACATCTACTGAAGGTCTTTGTGTTGCAATAACTAAGTGCATTCCTGCTGCTCTTGCTTTTTGTGCAAGTCTACATATAGATTCTTCAACTTCTTTTGCTGCAACCATCATTAAGTCTGCAAGTTCGTCTATTATAATAACTATTTGAGGCAATTTTCCTTCTCCATCTTGCAAACTTGCATTATATCCTTTTAAATCTCTAACTCCTTTGCTTGCAAATACATTATATCTATTTTCCATTTCTTGAACTGCCCATGCAAGTGCACCAGCAGCTTTTTTAGGGTCTGTTACAACCGGTATTAATAAGTGTGGTATTCCATTATAAACTGAAAGTTCTACAACTTTTGGGTCTACCATAACAAGTTTAACTTCACTTGGCTTTGCTTTATAAATTATGCTTGAAATTAATGTATTTATACAAACACTTTTACCAGAACCTGTACTTCCTGCAATAAGTACATGTGGCATTTTAGAAATATCTGCAACAACTTCTTCTCCTGCTACATCTTTTCCTAAGGCAAAAGCAAGTTTAGATTTATGATTTTGAAATTTATCTGTTTCTAATATATCTCTTAAATGTACAATTTCATTTTCCTTATTTGGAATTTCTATTCCAACTGCTTGCTTTCCGGGTATTGGTGCTTCTATTCTTATGCTTTCTGCTGCTAAATTTAGCGCAATATCATCTGCTAAATTTGCAATTTTACTTACACGTACTCCTTCTGCTGGTTTAATTTCATATCTTGTAATTGCTGGTCCAACAGATACATTTTCAACTTTTGCTGAAACTCCAAAACTATAAAGTGTTTTTTGTAATTTTGTTGCAGTATCTGCTAATGCTTTTTTACCGCCTTTTAAAACTACTCCTTTTCCTTCACTTAATAATTCTACTGGTGGAAATTCGTATGATTCATCTTCTACTGTCATTGCAGCATGCTCTAAGGTTAATACTTCTTTTACTTTATCTTCTTTTTTTTCTTCTTCTTGTTTGAATAAATTTTCTTCTATATGATTTGGAGAAAATTGTTCTTTTTCTTGTTTGCTTTCTTTCGTTAATGGTATTAATTCATCTGCTTCGTGTTTATATTTCTTTAGTTTTTTAGGTTGATTGTTTAAGTTTATTGTTATTTGGTCTTCCATTGGCAATTCTTCTTGAGCTTGTTTTATTTTCTTAGCTTTCTTCTTTGCTCTCTTTAAAATAATTTCTTCTGTATCCTCATCTTCTTCGTCATCTATATTAGCATATTTTTCTTCTGATTTTTCTTTTATATAATTTCCTATCATTTCAGCTGGTTTTATTCTAAACATATATACTATATTTATTAATGCAATACCAATAAATAAAATTGCTGCTCCCCACATTCCAAGTAGTTTTGAAGCTGGAATTGCAATAATTGCTCCTATTGCTCCTCCGCCTATGTTTTGACTTCCTAATTCATATGCTCTTGATACTAATGTTGAAAATTCATATGATATTTTTAAACTTCCTTTTGAAATTTGATAAATTGTCATTATAGACATCAAGCATAATAAAAATACTGTATAATTAATTATTTTTCCTGCAAAACTCTCCTTTTGTTCTTCGTCTATTACCATATATATTGCCATAATAAATGTTCCAATTGGTAATATATATTTCAGCCACCCCATTATTCCACCAAGTACAATATTTAGGTTTTCTCCTATTATTCCAGATTTTGCATATATTAATACTGCAAGCAAAATGCTTAGTACAAATAATGCTACTACTTCTATATCTAATTTTGATTTGTTTTGTTGTTTTTTATTTGTTTTTCTTTTTCCAGTATTTCGTGTGTTTGTTGTTCTTTTTTTTCTTTTAGCCATTTTATCACCTTTTTTATTTTATTTTTATTTGTGGGCACGGAGCACCGTTCCCCCTTACAATATTTAAATACATATATAATTTAATGTTATTTGTAGGGGCGACCATTGGTCGCCTTTTGTATTTTCTTTATGGCGGTCAATGACCGCCGCTACATATATTATTTATAATTTAAAAACCAGAATCGGATTTTAGAAATTCTCCGAATTCTGGTTTTTCGTATGTTTCCGATTTTATTTCAATTCTTTTCTATTGTTTTGTATTATTTTTAATGCATCTTCAAGTGCAACTTCTATTCCTTGTAGCACGTTGTCTGCATATTCTTTTGTACCATTTGAAATTTCTCTAGACATTTCGTTTGCTGCTTCAATTATTTCTGCTTTTTGTTCATATGCTTTTTTTGTAATCTCGTGTTCATCTATCATAGAAATAATTCTATTTTCAGCTTCTTTTACAACATCATTTGCTTCTTTATTTGCTTGTTCAAGTATACGTTCTCTTTCTTCTTTTACCCATTTTGCTTGTTTTAATTCTTCTGGCAATTTTAATCTTATTTCTTTTATTATTTCAAAAAATTCTTCTTTATCTATTACAGCCTTTTCTGTGAAAGGTAATGTTTTGCTTCTTTCTAATATATCCTCCAAAGTTTCTAGTAATGTAAATATTTCCATTGTTTTACTCCTTTCGTAAAAATATAAGTTTTACTCTTCCATAACTTCTTGTATCGTATATGTTTTTTTTATATTTTTCTATTTCTTTTAATATTCTTTCTTCATCATCTGTTTCAACAATTAGTGTTCCATCTGTGGATAACATATCTTGAGAAAATACTTTTTTCACAGTTTTTTCTATTAATTGTGAATTATATGGTGGATCAAGAAAAATTATATCGTATTTTTCGTTTTTTAATTTTTCAAGAACTATAATAGCATCGCTTTTTATTAATTCAACTTTTTCTTTTAAATGTGTTTTTTCTATATTTTTGTTTATAATATTAATTGCTTCTTTTGAGTTATCACATAGAACTACTTTTTCAGCTCCTCTACTTGCAAATTCTAGTCCTATCGCTCCACTCCCAGCAAACAAATCTAATACTTTTGCTTCATATATCTTTTTGTTAATTATGTTAAATAAGGATTCTTTTACTCTATCTAGGGTTGGTCTTGTGTTATCACCTGTTAAAGTAAAAAGCTTTGTTCCTCTTGCAGTGCCACTAATTATTCTCATATTTTTCTAACCTCTTTTGATACATATATTTTATTCTTTTATTTTTATATGTCAATATTATTAATAGAAATGTAACATACATTTAATATTTTTGTAATATTGTCTTATCTTCTTGATTTTAAATCCCATTTAATATAAAATATCTACAAATATTTTAGTTAAAAAGTGGTGCTTATGAAAAAAAAGAAGAAAAATTACAATTATAAAATTAAGAAAAAAAAATATAATAAGAAAAATTATAGTAAATCTAGTTTTAAAAATGGAATTAAAAAATTTGACATTAATACAATTCCTTCTAAAAGATACAGATATGTTATTATTGGAATTGTTTTAGCTTTTTTATTGCTATTAGGAAGAATTTTTTATTTGCAATTTGTAAATGGTTCTTCTTTAAAAGAACGTGCCTATAATCAACAAACTACAAATGATATAATTTCTGCTAAAAGAGGAACTATTTATGATTCTACCGGAAAGGTTTTAGCAATTAGTTCTCAAGCAGATACAATTTCTATTAACCCTAAAAAAATTATTGGTTCTACCGAAGATGCCACAAAAGAAAAGAAAGAAAAAGTTGCAAAGGCTTTATCTGAAATTTTTGAATTAGACTATAATGAAGTTTTAGAAAAAGTTAATAGCAATAATTCTGTTGAAACTATTGTTAAAAAAGTTGATACTGAAAAGGTTGATAAATTAAAAAATTGGATGCAAGAAAATAAAATTTCAGTTGGCATTAATATTGATGAAGATTCTAAAAGAACCTATCCTTATTCTAATTTAGCTTCTCACGTTATTGGTTTCTGTGGTAATGATAACAATGGGCTTCAAGGAATTGAACTAAAATGGAATAATGTTTTAGCTGGTACTAATGGGAAAATTATAACATCTCAAGATGCTGTTCAAGAACAAATTCCTGATGCAAATGAAACCTATATTCCTGAAGAAAACGGAAGTAACCTAGTTTTAACAATAGATGTAAATATTCAATCTATTGTAGAAAAACATTTAAAACAAGCTGTAATCGATAATAATTGTAAAAATGGCGGAACAGCACTTGCAATGAATCCTAAAACAGGAGACATTCTTGCTATGGCCTCTTACCCCGATTATAATTTGAATACACCTTTTACACCCACATCTACTCAACTTTCAAGCACATGGGATACCTTAAGTTCAACAGAAAAATCTACTCAATTAAATGAAATGTGGCGAAATAGAAATATATCTTCTACTTACGAACCTGGATCAACCTTTAAGTTAATCACATCTGCTGTTGCTTTAGAAGAAAATGTAACTTCTGAAGATGTTGCAGGAAACTTTACATGTTTAGGTTATGAAGAAGTTAATGGTATCAAAATAAAATGTTGGAGAAAAAATCCTCATGGTTCACAAACTTTAAGACAAGCTCTAGAAAATTCTTGTAACCCTGCTTTCATGCAATTGGGTAAAAAGATAGGAGCTCAAACATTATATAAATATTATGATGCTTTTGGTTTATTTGAAAAAACAGGTATAGCTCTCCCAAGTGAAACAACTGGTATATTCCACAAATTAGAGAATGTAAAAAATGTTGAACTTGCAACTATGTCTTTTGGTCAAAGAATAACAGTTACTCCACTTCAATTAGTTACTGCTATTTCAGCTATTTCAAATGAAGGTAAATTGATGCAACCTCGCATTGTAAAACAAATAATCAATACAGATTCTAATTCTACTACAAATATAGAAACAAAAGAAGTTAGAAAAGTTGTATCAAAAGAAACTTCTGAAAGAATGTTGGATTTAATGAAATCTGTTGTTAATGATGGTACAGGTCATTATGCTCAAGTTGCAGGATACTCTGTAGGTGGAAAAACAGGAACTTCTGAACCTATATCTGGTAATGAAGATGCAGGTTACGTTGCATCATATGTTGCAGTATCTCCTACTGAAAATCCAGAAATATGCTTATTAGTTGCTTTATATGATCCTCAAGGTCAAAGCCATCAAGGTGGTCAAGTTTGTGGTCCTGTAATATCTAAAATGCTTACAGAAATATTGCCTTACATTGGTTTAACTTCTACAGATATTTCAAATGCAACAGTAAACGTATCTGACTCAAATAAATCAACTTCTGTTACAGTTCCAGATATTCGTAACAAAACATTAACAGAAGCAAAGAAAATATTAAATCAAGCAGGTTTAAAATATAACTACTCTGTAAGCGGAGATGAAAATTCACTTTTAGTTACAGACCAAACACCAAGTGCTGGAACAACTTTAACTCAAAATTCTATTGTATGTTTATATACAGAAGAAAATGAAACTAGAATATCTGTAACCGTTCCAGATTTAGTAGGAATGACTTTATCTCAGGCAGAAGAAAATTTAAAAAGCAAAAACTTAAATATAACTTATGATGGTTCAGGTACAGTAATTGTAAAACAAGAAACAAAAAAAGATTCAACTGTTGAAGAAGGCACAGTTATAAAAGTAACATTAGGAACGGAATAAAAAAGCACCCAAGTGCTTTTTTATTTTTCTTTTAATTATCTTTATCACATTTTTAGATCTCATTTGTTATAACTTTGCTTTCTTTAAAAATTTCTTTTGCTTCTTTTTCTTTATTTAATTTCTTTTGTGCTTCTACAATTATTATTGGAGATATTGATATTGCTATTGTTATTAACCATTGCATACCATTTAACATTGTTAATTTAAAAATATTTGCTACACTTGGTATGAACAATACTCCTATTTGTAATAATGTTCCTAACACAAATGCTCCTATTAGATATTTATTTTCAAATAAACCTACTTTAAATATTGAGTCTTTGCTTTTTATATTGAAGCTGTGCACTAATTCTAATATTCCAAGTGATACAAATGCCATTGTTCTTCCTACTACAATTCCACCTAATTTGTTTCCTAAACTAAATGCTAATAGTGTTAATATTCCTATCATTACACCTTCTGAAAATATCTCTTCCCATAATCCATCTGAAAATAATCCTTTTTTTGCATCTTTTGGAAATCTATTCATTATATCTTTTTCCGGCTTTTCTAAGCCTAATGCTATTGCTGGAAGTGAGTCTGTTACTAAGTTAATCCATAATAATTGTATTGCAAGCAATGGGGATTTCATTCCTAGAATTAATCCTACAAATATTGTTACTATTTCTCCTATGTTTGTTGCAATTAAAAAGTGTATTGCCTTTCGTATATTGTCGTATATATTTCTTCCTTGTTTTACTGCTTCTACTATTGTTACAAAATTATCATCTGCAAGTATCATATCTGCTGCATTTTTCGCAACATCTGTACCATTTTTTCCCATTGCAATTCCTATATCTGCATTCTTTAAAGCAGGGCTATCATTTACCCCATCTCCTGTCATCGCTACAACTGCACCTGTACTTTGATATGCCTTTACAATTCTAACTTTATGTTCTGGCGTAACTCTTGCAAATACTGAATATTTCATAATATTACGTTTTAAATTATCATCACTTATTTTGTCTAATTCCTTACCTGTAATACTTAAATTGCTTTTACTTAAAATTCCTAAATCTCTTGCAATAGCTTTTGCAGTATCTATATGGTCTCCTGTTATCATAACTGTTTTTATTCCTGCTCTTTTACAGGTTCTAATTGCTTCTTTTACTCCCTCTCTTGGTGGATCTATCATTCCAACTAAACCTACAAAATTTAAGTCTATTTCTAATTCTTCACTTGTTATTTTACTTGGCATTACATTTATATCTTTATATGCAACTGCAATTACTCTAAGTGCTTTTTCAGCCATTTTTCTGTTATTATCTAATATTTTATTGGTTATAAAACTATTTAAAGTATTTAGTTCTTCTCCATTTAAGTAATTTATGCATTTATTTAAAAGTACATCTGGTGCTCCTTTGGTAATAACTCTATATTTTCCGTTTTTTAATTTATGTATTGTAGACATCATTTTTCTTGTTGAATCAAAGGGTAATTCATTTACTTTTGGTTCTATTCCATTTATATCGTTTTTGTTAATTCCTAAACTTAGTGCAGCATTAACTATTGCAACTTCTGTTGGTTCACCTACTGCTTGTAATTTATTTTCTTCCATTTCAATATTTGCTGTTGTACACATTGATGCAAGTTTTAATATATTTTCGGATTTTTCCCTGTTCGTATCTATTTTTAATGTATTTTCAAAATCTGAAATCTCTACAACTTTCATTTTATTTTGTGTTAATGTTCCTGTTTTATCTGAACATATAACTCCACTGCTTCCAAGTGTTTCAACAGCTGGTAACTTTCTTATTATGGCATTTTTTCTTGCCATTTTTGTAACTCCAATAGATAACATTATTGTTACTATTGCTGGCAAACCTTCTGGAATTGCTGCAACTGCAAGTCCTACAGATGTCATAAACATTTCTAATGGAGATATTTTTTTAAATAACCCTATTACAAATATAAAAACACATATTACTAAACAAGCTATTCCTAAGGTTTTTCCTACCCCTGCTAACTTTTTTTGTATTGGTGTTTCTGGTGCTTTATCTTCAATTATCATTTTTGCAATTTGTCCAACTTTTGTATTCATTCCAATATCAGTTACAACGCCTTCTGCATTACCTGAAGTTACTATGCATGAAGAAAATGCCATATTTACCATATCTCCTAAGTTGCATTCATTTTTTAAAACTACATTTGCATCCTTGGTTGCAGGTACATTTTCTCCTGTTAAGCTTGCTTCTTCTATTTTTAAATTAAAACTTTTTATAAGTCTGCAATCTGCTGGTACAAAATTTCCAGATTCTAAAATTATTATATCTCCTGGTACAAGTTCTATTGCATCTATCTCTTGTATTTTTCCACTTCTTCTTACTTTTGCTGTTGGTGCTGTCATTTTTTGCAAAGCTTCAATTGATTTTTCTGCTTTTGCCTCTTGTATTACTCCCATTAAACTATTAAATATTACAATTGCTATAATTATTATCGAGTCAAAATAATCTCCACTTCCTTCAAAATAACTAACTAGTGCAGAAATTATTGATGCAATAATTAAAATTATTATCATAAAGTCATTAAACTGTTTAATAAATTTTATAAAAAAACTTTCCTTCCTCTTCTCTTTTATTCTATTAGGTCCACTTATCTCTTGCCTTCTCGTTACATCTTCTTCTGTTAATCCATAATCAAAATTCGTTCTTAAATCTCGCTTAACTTCACCTAAGCTTTTTGTATACCACATATATATCCATCTCCTTTGTACAAGCTTTTTAAATATATATGTGCAAATAAAAAAAATATTACAATTATTTTAAATAAATTTTTTATCGCAAAATATTGATTAATTTATTTAATGGTGTTATAATATTTATGTTAACTTTTTATATTTTTCAGGAGGATTTTATCATGGCAACAAGAAAAATTGTAATTTTTAATGTTAAACAAAACATTGGCAAAGTTTTTGATATCAATATTAACAAATTAGAGGAAATACTTGATTATATAAATTATAATCACGGTGTTTTTACTAAAGACTTATATTTTTTTAGTAATCCTGTTAATTTTCAATTAGTTGATTTGTATTTATCAACCTTTGCTACTCCGCAGCCAATACTAAGAAGTATTGCCTAGTCGCATTCTTTAATGGCTGAAACTTCAAAGGACACGAAAATTCGTGTCCTTTTTCTTATATTATTATATTAAAAACATTTTTTATTGTTATTAATTTATAGTTTTTAAGTATTTATCTATTATTTTACTTATTTCTGTTAATTTCATTTTCAGGCGGACAGGGGCGTCCGCCCCTACAACGTTAAATTTTAATTTTTCAAATGTTCTTATATTATTTTTATTTTAATTTCATTGATAGCAATTTACTTATTCCGTTTTCTTCCATTGTTACACCATATACTGTGTCTGCCGCTTCCATTGTTCCTTTTCTATGTGTTATTACTAAGAATTGTGTTTCTTTTGTAAATTTCTTTAGGTAATCTGCATATCTAAATACATTTACATCGTCCAAGGCTGCTTCTATTTCGTCTAGTACACAGAATGGAGATGGATTTATTTTTAGTATTGCAAATAATAATGCTATTGCTGTTAGTGCTCTTTCTCCTCCAGATAGTAAAGACATATTTTGTAGTTTTTTTCCTGTTGGTTGTGCTTGTATTTCTATTCCACATTCTAGAATATTTTGTTCATCTGTTAGTATTAATTCTGCTTTTCCTCCACCAAATAGTTCTTTAAATACTTCGTTAAAGTTTTTATTTATAATTTTAAATTTCTCGCTAAATTGTTCTTTCATTACTTGTGTCATTTCGTTTATTATTTTCTTTAATTTGGCTATTGCATCTTCTAAGTCTAAACGTTGTTCACACATAAAGTCGTATCTTTCTTTTAACTGTTTATATTCTTCTATTGAGTCTACATTTATACTTCCTAATTTTTTAATTTCTTCTCTTATTTCTTTTACTCTTTTTTGTGTTTGAGCAACATTTGATGGTTTTTCGTAGTTTTCGCATGAATTTGGTGTTAGTTCATATTCTTCCCACATTTTATTTATTATGTCTTCTATATCTTGTGCAGTTTTTGTTTTCTTTACATCTATTTTTACTAATTGTTCTTTTAATCCTTCTATTGTTTTAAATAGGCTTTCTATTTCTTTTTCTGTTTTTTCTAATTTTTCATTAGATTTTATTCTTTCTTCTTTTAATTTTTCTACTTTATTACCGCTATTTTCTACATCTTCTTTTATCTGTGTAATTTTATTTTTTAGCTCATTTATGTTATTCATAAGTTGTTCATTATCATTTTTAATATTAGAAAGTTGTTCTTGTTTATTTCTTATACTTTCTTCGTTATTTTTTATATCTTCTTCTATTCTTTCCGTCATTTCTTTAATAGACATTTCACTTTCTTCAAATGAAGATACAGAAATTTTAAGGTTTGTAATATCAAAATTCAAATCATCTATATATTTTTGATTATCTTTATTTAAGTTAGCAAATTCTTCTATAACCTTGTTTAATTCTTCGTTTTCTTTTGATAATTTTTCAATTTGTTCTTTTGCTTCCTCTTTAATTGCATTTAATTCTTGCTTTTTGTTTATTATTGATTCTTGCTCTTGTTTTAATCTAGCAAGTCTATTTTCTAAACGTTCTACATTTTCTTCTATTGATACCATTTTTTGCTTTTCTGTTGCATATGTAATGTCTATCTCTTGCATATTTTGTTCTAAAGAACTTGCTTCTTCTAATACATCTTCTATATCACTTAAGTAATCTTCTTTTTCTTTTTGGATATTTTCTAATTTTTTATTTAGTACATTTATCTCTTTTTGTATACTTTCTATTTCTCTGCTACGACCTAAAATATTAACTGTTTTTTGCATTACAGAACCACCTGTAATTGAACCAGATGGATTTATTACGTCTCCTTTTAAAGTTACAATTCTAAAACTGTATCTATTTTTCTTTGCAAGTTCAACTCCATTATCCATATTGTCTACAATTATTGTTCTTCCAAGTAAACTTAATATAATTCCTTCATATTTTTTATCATATTTAACTAAGTCTGAAGCAACTCCTATAATTCCATTTATATGTTTTGAATCGTATTTATCAATTTTTCTTCCTTTTACAGATGTAATTGGTAAGAATGATGCACGTCCCATATTGTTTTTACGTAAATGTTCTACTAATTTTTTAGCCTCTGATTCTGTTTCTGTAACTATGTTTTGTAGGCTTCCACCTAAGCACATTTCTATTGCTGTTTCGTATTCTTTTTCTGTTGAAACAATATTTGCTAAAACTCCACATACACCTTTTGATAGTTCTTTATTTTTATCACAGTCTAATAGCAAGTTTTTTACACTTTTTGTGTACCCTTCTTTTTCCTTTTCTGTTTCTTGCAAGAATTTAAGTCTAGAATCTTTCATTCTAATGTTATAAGATATTTTATTTATTTCATCTTCATATTCTTTTATTTTTTGTGTGCTTTCTGCTCTTTTTTCGTTTATATTGTTTAGTTTTTCTTGTGCTTTATTTCTTTTAGATTCTATTTCAGAGAATTCTTTTTCTATTTCTCCTTTTGTTATTCTAGAAGAATCTAATTCTGAAATTGTTGTTTGAACTTCATTTTTTAATGTTTTTTCTCTTTTTTCTACTTCTTCAAATGTTGCATTTTGTGTACTTATTACATTTTGATTTTCATATTTTAAATCTATATTTGCTTCTACTTTTTTCTTTTTTTCTTCTATTTCAATTTCTTTTTCTGAAAGTTTACTTGAAATTTTCTCTAATTCTGCTTGTTTTTCTTTTAATTCGGCTTCAAATTTTTCTTTATTCTTATATAGATTTTCTTTCTTATTTTCTTTTGTTTTTTGTTCTTCTTTTAACTCTTCTATTTTGTTTTTAGTTTCGTTTATATCTTCTTCAAATCTTTTGTAATTTATTTCATTATTAGAAATTCTTTCTTCGTTTACTTTTATATCTGAATTTATTTTTTCTATTTTATTTGTGCTTTCAAATCCCAATTTTTGCATTTCTTCTATTTGGTTTGTAATATTATCTATATCACTTTTTAAGTCGTCTTTTTGTATTTGAAATTTATTTTGTCTTGTAAGTTCATCTTCATAGTTTTCTTTTAATATTTTTTCGTCTTCTTCTATTTTGCTTAAATTATTTTTGTTTTCTTCAATATTGTGTAAGAATAATCCTACTTCAATATTTTTTAAACTTTCTCTATAATCTAAAAATTTTTTTGCTTTTTCAGATTGTTCTTTTAATGGACCTATGCTTCCTTCTATTTCTGTTACAATGTCATCTACTCTAAGTAAGTTTAGCTTTGTATGTTCTAGCTTTTTTTCTGATTCTTCTTTTCTTGCTCTATATTTAACTATTCCTGCAGCTTCTTCAAATATGTGTCTTCTATCTTCAGATTTATTACTCAGAATATCATCTATTTTCCCTTGCCCAATAATTGAGTAACCATCTTTTCCGATTCCTGTGTCCATAAATAATTCTAATATATCTTTTAAGCGACAAGGTGTTTTATTTATATAGTAACCAGACTCACCACTTCTGTATATTTTTCTTGTAACTGTAACTTCACTGTATTCAATTGGTAATTTTTCATCACTATTATCAAATACTAAAGAAGCTTCTGCAAATCCTAAAGATTTTCTGTTTTGAGTTCCAGCAAATATAATGTCTTCAGATTTTGTTCCTCTTAAAGACTTCATACTTTGCTCTCCTAGTACCCAACGAATAGCGTCTGAAATGTTACTTTTTCCTGACCCATTTGGTCCAATAACTGTTGTAAGTCCTGGCATTAGTTCTAATACTGTTTTATCTGCAAACGATTTAAATCCTTGTAATTCTAATCTTTTTAAATACATTTAATACTTCATCCTTTTTTCTTATTTTCTTGTATATAATATATTAAAATTCGTTATTTTTCAATAGAATAATACAAAAAAAGAATGCAATTTCTTGCATTCTTTTTAATCTTCATTTACATCTTTTAATAATTCTAATTGTGATATTAATAAGGCTTCCATTTTTGCTTTATATATATCAAATTGTTTTTTAGTATCTTCTATTTGTTTTTTCTTTGAAATTATCTCTTGATCTAAATCATCTACACTTTTTTGTGCATTTCCTTTTGCATCTGCTATTATTTGATCTGCCTGTTGTCTTGCAACTTTTTTTACTTCTTCTGCAGTTGATTGTGCCATTATTAATGTGCTTTGTAATGTTTCTTCTATATTTTTATAATGTTCTATATTTTTATTTAATTCTTCTACTTTAGATTTTGTATCTTGAAGTTCTTTATACATTTTTTCGTAATCTATTGTTAATTCATCTAGGAAATCATCTACTTCATCTATACTGTATCCATTCATCATTTGTTTTGAGAATTTTTTATTTTCTATATCTAATGGTGTTAGCATTATATTTCCTCCCTAATGTTAATTCAATTTTTTAAAATTATCCATTGTTTCTTAACCATGAAACTGATAACTTATTTTTTATTTCTTCTCTAGCCATTTCATTTGTAATTTCATAATTCATTGGTGCAACTAAGAATATTGAATTAGAAACTTTTTGTATATGTCCATTTAAAGCAAATACTCCACCACTAATAAAGTCTACTATTCTTCTAGCAACATCTTTATTTACATATTCTAAGTTTACTATGACTGATTTTTTTTGTTTTAATGATTCACATATTTCTTCTGATTGTTCAAATGTTGTTGGTTGTGATATAACCATTTTTATTGATTGTGTTTGTGGCATAGCAACTATTTTTTCTTTATTTTTTCTCCCTAAATTTCCGAAGATGCCTTTTCCTTCATTTTCCTCATCTTCTTCATAGTCATCATAATCATAATCTATTTCATTATCGAATTCTTCATCTTCTTCTCTATCATTTCCCATTCCTAATGTTTCCCATAATTTATTCATTATAGCTCCTGCCATTTGAACAACCTCCTAAAAATTTATCTTTCCTACGTATGCACATAGTATCCTACTTTTTTTATTTTTTGTCAATAGTTTTTCTATTTGTAATTTTTTTTTAATGTTTTTGTAATATTTTTGTAATATTTATTCTTTTGGATTTACCATTATCTCATCATAAACGCCTATGCTTTTATTGTTTACTATATCTACTGATGACCAACCCATTTCTTTTAATTCTTCTGTTGTATAATCTTCCACTATACTATAATTTTCATTACTTTTGCTTACTTTAACTAAGATTTTATCTTTATATCCTGCTCTGACTCTTACAACATATTTAAGTCCATTTTCTTCCAATAAAGATGTATTTGGAACTTTTAAGCCACTATAACTCCAATATATTATGTCAAAATTAATCTTTCTATATTCAATTAAATCTTCAACATCTTTAGTAATTTTAAAAATAATTATTTTCTTCTCATTATCTTGATTAATTTTTTTAACTTTTGCAGTTATTTCATCACCATTTGTAAGTCTAATTTTATAATTCTTTCCTTCTTCAAGATTTTGAGCTTCGTTATTCTTTAAAACAGTTGCAATATAGCAATAATAGTTATTAACAACCTTTCCGCATTCTGTACTATTAGGTATTATTTGTCCTGTTTTTAAATTCAACTTATTTAAAAAATCTTCTGTTATAGTATCTAAAGAATTTACATTCAATTTTTCTTCAAGTCCATCTACTTTATAGGAAACCACTCCACTATTTGTTGCTTTCATATACTCGCTACCAGAATTTAATTGTTTTTCATATTCACTTCTTTTTTGAATTAATTTTTTCATATATGAGCCTGAAGGGCTTAATTCTCCAATTATTTTTGTTTTCTTTTTTACTAGCTCGTCCAATTCACTTTTATATTCTTGTATTTTCTGAACATCCTTTACATTGTTCATTTGATTTATTTTATTTTCTATTTCTGTTTCAATAACTTTCACATCACTCGAAAATATATTACTTTCCTGGCTTTGAGCTTCTGCTATTTTATTATCTAATTCTTTTATTTTATTATTTAAATTTTCTTCATCTTTTGTATAATATCTAAATGCATTTTCATTTGTAGAAATTTTTTCTCCCTCTGCTTTTATTTGTGACATTCCATTTTTATAATTTTCACCTTTTAATACAGTTTCTTCTCTTATTATATACCCTTCAGCTGATATTTCTGAAGATATTCTCCCATTTTCAACTGTAACAATATCTGTTGGTTGTAATAGAAGGTTTCCAACTTCAAAAATTACATATGCAATTATTAGTATAGCTATTAGAATAATTATTATTTTTAACAATAGCATTTTTATCTTTTTGTTTTTCTTCACTCTATTTCCTCCAACATTAAATTTTAGATTACATTTTTTAATTTCGGGCACGGAGCACCGTGCCCCTACAACGTATTACATTAAATTTATCATAATTTACATTTCTTCTAAAATTAAATTTATGTTATTAGATATTGTTTCATTTCCTTGTATCCATTTTACATTTTCAATTTTTTTAAACCATGTTATCTGTCTTTTTGCATATCTTCTTGTTTCCATTTTTATTTTTTCTATCATTTCATCTTTGGTTATTTTTTTATCTAAGTATTCTACTACTTCTTTATAACCTAGGCCTTGCATTGCTGTTGGGAATTTATTATATTTTTTTAATATGTTTTCTACTTCTTTTATTAAACCTTGCTCAATCATTATATCTACTCTTTTGTTTATTCTTTTGTATAATTCTTCTCTTGCCCAATTTATTGCATATACTTTGTAATCGTATTTTATTTCTTCTTTTCTAGATTCTTTTTCAAGCTCTGTTTTTGTTTTTCCTGTTTGATGATACATTTCTAGTACTCTTAGTATTCTTTTTTTATCATTTTGACTTATGCTTTTCATTGCTTCACAGTCTATTTTTTTTGCTTCTTCATACAAATTTTGTAAGCCTTCTTTTTCTACTCGCTCTTCTAAATATTTTCTGTATTTTTCGTCAATTTTTATGTCATTATATTGTATATTATAAATTAAACTATTAACGTATAAACCTGTTCCTCCTGCAATTATTGGTGTTTTTCCTTTTTTTAATATTTCTTCTATTGCTTTTTCTGCTTGAACTTTAAATTCTGCAACACTGTATCTTTCTGTTGGAGATACTATATCTATCATATAATGTTTTATTCCTTGCATTTCTTCTGGAGTTACTTTTGCTGTTCCTATATTCATTTCTTTATATATTTGCATTGAATCTGCAGATATTATTTCTCCATTACATTTTTTCGCAAGTTCAACAGATAGGCTTGTTTTACCTGATGCTGTTGGCCCACATATTACAATTACTTTTGGTTTTGTATTCATTATATTTTCAACCCTTTTATATAACTTACTTCAATGACTAATACTATAATAAATATAATAGCTATTGTCAAAATTTTTCTGCTAAAAACATTTTTTTCTATTATTTTCATTTTATAATTATTCATATATATTGCAATTGTTGGCATAGTAATTATTCCATTTACTGCAGTAAATATAAATAAATCTACATTTTTTATAAAGCTTGTTGCCTCGGCATTTTTTGCACTTATATTTGCTATATTTATAACAATTAAGGTTGCAATAAAGTTTATTATAAATCCTATTATTATAAATGCAACTTTATTTTTTATTTCAAATAATTTCATATTTGATATTGTTATAGCCATTAATGCTAAATACAATATTGTAATTATTAAAAATATTATAATTTTCATATTTTCCTACTTTCTAGCAAATTTTCTTTCAATGTCGTATTTTGTCATTTTTATAGCTGTTGGTCTTCCGTGTGGACATGTAAATGGATTTGGTAATTCTAATAATTTGTCCATTAAGCTGTCTACTTCTTCTTTCGTTAGTGCCATATGTGCCTTAACAGCTGCTTTGCATGCAACAGTTGCTATAAATCTTTCTTCTATTTCTTGTTTTGCTGTTCTTGCTACTGTATTTATTTCATCTAATGTTTCTAAGAATAATTCTTTTGTATCTAAGTCTAGCAATATACTTGGTGTTCCTGAAATTTTTATTGTATTTTCTCCAAATTCTTCTATTATAAATCCTGCTTTTTCAAATAATTCTAAATTATCTTTTGCTATATTCATTTCTTTGTGTGTTAATGTTATTATGTCTGGCAGAATCATAAGTTGTGAGTCTTTTTCTGTTTCTTTATAGAAATTCTTTTTTACTTTTTCATACATAATTCTTTCGTGTGCAGCGTGTTGATCTATTATGTACATTTCTTTATCCATTTCTATTATTATGTATGTTTTAAAGGCTATTCCTATAAATTTATAAAATGGCTTACTTTTATATACTTCACTGTTTTCGAATACAGATATATTTTCTGTTTCTGCTAAATTCATATCTTCATATGATATTGAATTATCTTCCTTTTTTTCTTCAACTTTTTCTGTTGAAGGCAATTTTCCAAAGGTTTTTAAATACATTTCATTAAAATCAACATTGTTTATATTTTCTTTTAATTTTTGTAATTCATCTAATTTTTCAAATACTGTTTTTTCTTCTAGATTTTCTTCTTTTTCATTTGTTTTTTGTTCATTTAGTTCTTGTTCTTCTGCTTCTTTTTCCTCTTTATTTTGTACTGTTTCTTCTAAGTTTTCTACTGGTTCTATTTCTTGTATTTTTTGTTCTATTGCTTCATTTATAATATCTTTATTTTTTATTATATTTTCTATTTCTTTTTCTTCAAATATTTTTTCTTCTTTTTCCTCTACAACTGGTTCTACTGTTTGTTCTTTTATCTCATCTGTTTTTGCTTCAACATTGTTATTTTCTTGTGGTTTTATTCCTTTCTTTTGCATTTCTAAATCATTTTGAATTTTTCTTTGTAATTCTATTAATTTATTTAAAGTTGAATTTACATCGATTTTTTCTTCTACTTTTGGTTCTGCATTCACATTATTTCTAAATAATGAGCTTGATGACATTTTAAAGTTTTCTGCATTATTACTTTTATCTCTTTCTGTATCTGTTACTAAATCATTTTTTAATAGAGTATCTTTTATTGAATGATATATTGCTTTAAATACTTTTTGTTCTTCTACAAATCTTACTTCTAATTTTGCTGGATGAACGTTTACATCTACTTTGCTTGAATCCATTTCTATATTTAATACTAAAAATGGATATTTTCCTATTGGTAACATTCCTTTAAAACTTTTTTCGACTGCACTTGATAAGGTTTTATCTTTTATATATCTATCATTTACAAAGAATAGTTGGTTACTTCTATTTGAACGTGCAATTCCTGGTTTTCCAACTACCCCTTTTATATGTAAATCTTCGTATTGATAATCCACATCTAAAACTTGTGTTGCAACATCTTTTCCATATATGCTATAAATTACATCTTTTAAATTTCCATTTCCTGTTGTTTGAATTACAACTTTACCGCTAGATATTAGTTTAAAAGCTATTTCTGGATGTATTAATGCAAGTCTTGTTATTGCATCTTCTATATAACCTGCTTCTGTAAAGTCTTTCTTTAAAAATTTATATCTTACTGGTGTATTAAAGAATAATTTTGTTACAGTAATCATTGTTCCAACCGGTGCTGCTATTTCTTGTTTTTCTAAAATATCCCCTGCTTCTACAACTATTTTATTTCCTGTTTGTAATTCTCCTGTTCTTGAAATCATTTCAACGTTAGCAATAGCTGCAATACTTGCTAAAGCCTCTCCTCTGAACCCCATAGATTTAACTGTTTTTAAATCTTCGGCTACTCTTATTTTACTGGTTGCATGTCTTTCAAAGGCTATTTCCATATCATCTGGCATAATTCCTTTTCCGTCATCTGTAATTCTTATGTATGAAATTCCTCCATTCTTTATTTCTATATTAATATTTTTTGCTCCTGCATCTATTGAATTTTCAACCATTTCTTTTACTACAGATGCTGGCCTTTCTATAACCTCTCCTGCAGCAATTTGGTTAATTGTTAGTTCATCTAATAAAACTATTTTTCCCATAATTCTTCTCCCTTAACTATATTAGAATTTTTCAAATGAATTATATCATTAAAATTTAATTTTTGTATAGTTTTTTACAACTTTTTTATTATTTAAATTAAATACAAAGTTATATAGGTGGAGCAGACTTCTATATAATTGTAACACAATTTCAAAAAATGAATATTATATACCATACTAAGAAGTAAAGCTTAGGTTCTTATATAAGGAGGTAGCTATTATGGGAAATTGTTGCTGCGGAAATGACAACATTTTATGGTTCATCATTTTATTCCTTCTTCTTTTCTGTGGAGGATGCGGAAACAGATGCTGCGACAGAGGAAACTGTGGTTGCAACGATGGATGCGGATGTTAGTCTTATGAAAAAAATGTACTTATTGAAAGGGGGGAAACATTATGCCAGAAAATAGAGGATGCGGATGCGGTTGCGGATTTGGTGGTGACTGCTGTTGGATAATAATATTATTCATATTAATAATTTGCTGCTGTGGAAATAACAACGGATGTTGCTAATTTTTAAACACAAAAATAAGGGAGTCTTTAGCTCCCTTGTCTTATTTTTAATACATTCCGCCCATTGGTGCGTCTTCGTGTCCTCCACATCCGCATTCTTTTGGTTCTTTCTTTTCTGTTACTAAACTTTCTGTTGTTAGTATCATTGATGCTACACTTGATGCATTTTGTATTGCACTTCTTGTTACTTTTGTTGGGTCTACTATTCCTTCTTTTTTCATGTCTACATATTTTTCTGTTGCTGCATCAAAACCTATTCCATCTTCTGAATTTTTAACCTTTTCTAGTATTACTGCTGGCTCTAATCCTGCATTTCTTGCTATTTGTTTTATTGGCTCTTCTAAGGCATTTAATACTATTTTTGCTCCTAGTTTTTCGTCTTCTTCTAATGTACTTGCTAATTTTTCTACTTTTGGAACTACATTTACATATGCTGTTCCTCCACCTGCAACTATTCCTTCTTCAACTGCTGCTTTTGTTGCAGATAATGCATCTTCTATTCTTAGTTTTTTGTCTTTCATTTCTATTTCTGTTGCTGCCCCAACTTGAATTACGGCAACTCCACCTGCTATTTTTGCAAGTCTTTCTTGTAATTTTTCTTTATCGAATTCACTTTTTGTTTCTTCTATTAGATTTTTTAATTGTTTTACTCTTTCTTCTATTTTTGCTTTATCTCCGCTTCCATCAACTATTATTGTGTTTTCTTTTTGAACTTTTACTTGTTTTGCTCTTCCTAATTGTTCAATTTGAACATCTTTTAATTCCATTCCAAGGTCTGAAGATATAACTTCTCCACCTGTTAAAATTGCCATATCTTCTAGCATTTCTTTTCTTCTATCTCCATAACCTGGAGCTTTTACTGCTACAACATTTAAAACTCCTCTTAATTTGTTTAATATTATTGTAGACAATGCTTCTTGTTCTATATCTTCACATACTATAACAAGTTTTCCAGATTGTTGCATTAAATTTTCTAATAATGGTAATATTTCTTGAATATTGCTTATTTTTTTATCTGTTAATAATATATATGGATTATCTATAATTGCTTCCATTTTATCTGTATCTGTTACCATATATGGAGAGATGTATCCTTTATCAAATTGCATTCCTTCAACTACATCTACATATGTATCTGATGTTTTTGATTCTTCTATTGTAATTACTCCATCTTTTGAAACTTTTTCCATTGCATCTGCAATTAAGTTTCCTATTTCTTTATTGTTTGCTGAAATACTTGCAACTCTTGCTATATCTTCTTTTCCATTTACTGGTGAGCTTATTTCTTTTATTCCTTTTACTGCTTCCTCTACTGCTTTATCTATACCTCTTTTTATTGCCATTGGATCTCCACCTGCAGCAACATTTTTTACTCCTTCTTTTACCATTGCTTGTGCTAGCACTGTTGCTGTTGTTGTTCCATCTCCGGCTACATCGTTTGTTTTTGTAGAAACTTCTTTTACTAAACGAGCTCCCATATTTTCAAAACTATCATCTAGTTCTATTTCTTTTGCTATTGTAACACCATCGTTCGTAATTAATGGTGCTCCATAGTTTTTATCTAATACTACATTTCTTCCTTTTGGTCCTAATGTAACTTTAACTGTATCTGCTAATTTATTAACACCTTCTAATAATGCTTTTCTTGCATCTTCTCCATAAATAATTTCTTTTGACATTTCACATTCCTCCTATCATTTATTTATAGGCACGGAGCTCCGTGCCCCTACAATTAATTTATTTAACAATGGCTAGTATATCATCTTCACTAACAATTATGTAATTTTCTCCTTCGAATTTAACTTCTGTTCCAGCATATTTGCTTACTATTACGTTATCTCCTTTATGTAC
>CAKPGS010000012.1 GCA_934155165.1 uncultured Clostridia bacterium
GATACTCTAATACAAGTAACAGAAAAAAATGAACCTTCAATATTATCTAGATACTTAATAAACTTAGCAAAAGAATACAGCAGTTTTTATAACAATAACAAAATAATTACCGAAGATAAAAATGTTCAAGATGCAAGATTATATTTAACATATGCAGTTGGAAACATTTTAAAAACAGGAGCTAATCTTTTAGGAATACAAATGCCAAATAAAATGTAGTAAAAAAAGGTGGTATTTATGAAAAAAAAGATTTTAATTATTTTAATTGTAGTATTAATTGTACTAATTTCAACTATATTTGCAGGATATTTATATGTTAATAATAAAGTAAATAAAATAAACTATGTGGATATAGATGAAAGTTCAATAGAAATTAACGACAATGTAGAACAAGAACTTGAAAAAACAGGATACAGAACAATAGCATTGCTAGGAATAGACTCACGAGCAGACGACTATGGAAAAGGAAACAGAAGCGATTGTATAATTTTAGCAGTACTAAATCAAAAAACTAAAGAAGTGAATTTAATTTCTGTATATAGAGATACATACTTAAAAATAACAGGAAGAAATTTGGACAAGGTAACACATGCATACTCATACGGTGGAGCTGAACTTGCCTTAAGTACACTTAATACAAATTTAGATTTAGACATAACAGAATTTGTAACAGTAAATTTTGAAGCAGTAGTTGACTGTGTAAACTCATTAGGAGGAATAGAATTAAACATAACAGATGAAGAACTAAAATATATAAATCAATATGTAGACGAACTAAACAAAGTAACAACTAGTACATCTGAGCATGTAACACAAAGTGGAAAACAACATGTAAACGGAATACAAGCAGTAGCATATGCACGAATAAGATATACAGCAGGAGGAGACTACAAAAGAACAGAAAGAATGAGAACGGTAATAGAAGCAATGCTAGAAAAAGCAAAAACACTAAATCCAATAGAACTAAACAAAGTAGCAAACACAATATTACCAAAAATATATACAAACATAAACTCAAAAGAAATAATGAATATGTTACCAAACATAGCAACTTACAAAATAAACAACAACATAGGATGGCCATACAACACAAAAGGAGCAACAATAGGAGGAGTGTGGTACGGACCAGCAATAACATTAGAAAGCAACGTAAAAAAATTACACGAAAATATATACAAGCAAGAAAACTATGAACCATCAGCAACAGTAAAGCAAATAAGCAACGAAGTAATACAAAAAACAGGATATACGAATTAATGTAAATCGGGGGCTGTCCCCGATTTACATTTTTTGTTACTTTTGGGACAGGTTATAATGATTTTATGTTGACAAAAGTTATGTAAACATTGTATAATAGAACTATGGGAAAATTATGTAAATATAGAAAAAATTATATAAAAAGGATAATTTATTTAATTCTTGTAGTTTTATGGATGATTACAGTTTTTTTCTTTTCTGAACAGAATGGAGATGAGTCTTCTAAAGTTAGTAACGAAACAACAAAAGCTATTGTTCAATTTTCTAAAAATAGTTCAGATAGCTTAGTTGAAAGAGTAAATCCATATATTAGAAAATTAGCACATTATTCTTTATATACAGTGGGAGGTATACTAATTTATTTATTATTTAAAACCTTCAAAATTTATCAAATAAAACAAATTTTATATAGTTTTATATTTGGGTTTTTATATGCATGTTCAGATGAAATTCATCAAATATTTGTACCACATAGGTCTGCAATGATAAGAGATGTGATTATTGATAGTTTAGGGGTTTTTACAGGCATTATAATTTTGCTTATACTTGATAGAGTTAAAAATAAATATTTTTATTCTAATAAAAACAAATTAATGGAGGAAAAAAATGTCAAATAATGTAATGGAAAATGTACAAGTAAATACAGACATTGTTGAAGTAAAAGAAAGATCTTTATTAGATAAAAGAGAGTTATATATAAATTTAAAAAGAGGAGCAGATATAGTTATTTCTAGTTTAGCTTTAGTAATATTATTACCATTTATAGCTATTATTTCTGTACTAATAAAAATAGATTCAAAAGGAAAAGTTTTCTACAAGCAAACAAGAATAGGTAAAAATGGAAAATACTTTACAATTTATAAGTTTAGAACAATGGTTTCAGATGCAAATAATTTTAGTAAATATTTTACTAAAGAACAAATGGAAAAATACAAAATTAACTATAAATTAGACAATGACCCTAGAATAACAAAAATGGGAAAAATACTTAGAAAAACAAGCTTAGATGAGTTACCACAATTAATAAATATATTAAAGGGCGATTTATCCATTATTGGACCAAGACCAATAGTAGATGGAGAAATAGAAAAGTATGGCTTAAACAAAAACAAATTATTAAGTGTAACACCAGGTTTAACAGGAAATTGGGCAGCCAATGGTAGAAGTTGTACAAGTTATGAAGAAAGAATGAAAATGGAACTAGATTATGTTGAAAATATAAGTTTTAAAATGGACATGGAAATATTTTTTAAAACAATAATATGTGTGTTTAAAAGAAAAGGAGCTATGTAGTATGAAAATTGATATTATATGTCCTTTATATAACGCGGAAAAGGACATAGAAAGATTACATAGGGGAATACTTAAGCAAAAAAATGTTGAAATTAATAATATAAAATATATTTTAACAGATAGTAAGGATAACACGGAAGAACTTTTAAAAAAACTTAAGATTGAATATACAAAAATAAAGAAAGAAGAATTTTCACACAGCCTTACTAGAGAACAAGCAACTCTATCTAGTAAGGCTGATATTGTTGTATTCACAACACAAGACATAATAATTGAAAGAGAAGATTGGTTATATAACCTAACTAAAGACATTTCAGATGGAAAGGTTCAAGCATGTTTTAGTAGACAACTTTGTACAAATAATACAATAGAAAAGTACACAAGAGAGAAAAACTATCCTAACAAAAGCAGAATAGTATCAAAGAAAAATATAAAAGAATTAGGCTTACAAACATTTTTCTTTTCAGATGCCGCTTCTGCAATTAATCGAAAAATTTTTGAAGAACTAAATGGATATGATGGAAAAAATCTACCAACAAACGAAGATATGTATATAGCATATAAACTCATAACAAAAGGCTACAAAATAAAATATTGTGCAGATTCAGAAGTGATACACTCACATACATTTACATTAAAACAATTATATAAAAGATATTATGATACTGGATTGTTCTTTGGAATGAATAGCTTTTTAGATAAATATGGAACAACAAAAGCAGGAGGAGGATTGGCAAAATATATATTAAAAAGAGCAATTCAAGATAAAAATATAAAAGTTTTACTAAATTTTATTCCTAACATGGCAGTAAGATATATTGGAATGAAGAAAGGAAAAAAAGATGGAAGAAAAAGATAGATTAGTTTCTATTATTGTTCCTGTATATAATGTAGAAAAATATTTATCAAAATGTATAGAAAGCTTAATAAATCAAACTTATACTAATATAGAAATTTTATTAATAAATGATGAATCAACAGATAATAGTAAGAAGATATGCGAACAATTCAAAGAAAAGGATTCAAGAATAAAGTTAATAAATAAAGAAAATGGTGGACTCTCAGATGCAAGAAATAAAGGCTTGCAAGAAGCAATAGGTAAGTATATTGCATTTGTTGATTCAGATGATTATGTAGAAAAGAATTATATTGAAACATTATATTCTTTAATAACGAAATTTAATTCAGAAATAGCTATAGCTGATTTTAGAGTTATAAAAGGTGCAAAAAAAATAAAAGAAGATGAAACAAAAGAATATTGCATAACCCCCGAAAAAGCAATAGAAGAAATGTTATATTCAGATTTTTACTATATATCAGCTTGTTCTAAATTATATAAAAAAGAATTATTTGAAAATGTTGAATTTCCAAAAGGAAAAATGTTTGAAGATGTTGGAACGACTTATAAATTAATTATAAAAGCTAATAAAATAGCATGTACAAATAAAAAAATATACAATTATGTAATTAGGAATAATTCAATAACAACCTCAAAGTTTAAAAATGATCATTACGATTTAATAGAACTAACAAATATAATGTGCGAAGATATACTACAAAAATATCCTAATATGGAAAAGGGCGTATTAAGGAGAAAAATATATGCTAACATAAGTACATTAAATAGAATGTTACTATCTAAAGAAACTAAAGTAGATTTAGATTTAGTAAATTATATAAAGAAAACTGGAAAAACAATTTTAAAAGACAACAAAGTACCAAAAAGAGATAAAATAGCAATTATATTAATAAATTTGAATTTAGAAATATACAAAATATTTTTAAAAATATATAAAAAATAGGAGATATAAAATGGAAAAAATTGATTTTGTTATACCATGGGTAGATGGAAATGACAAAGCATGGCAAGAAGAAAGAAATAAATACGATGTAAGCTCTGGTGCAGATGATAGAAATATAAGATATAGAGACTGGGACAATTTAAAATATTGGTTTAGAGGAGTTGAAAAATATGCACCATGGGTAAATAAAATATATTTTATAACATGGGGACATATTCCAGAATGGTTAAATACTGAAAATGAAAAATTGGTAATAGTAAACCATAAAGACTATATACCAGAAGAATATTTACCAACTTTTAGTTCACATACAATAGAATTAAATATGCATAGAATTAAAGGCTTATCTGAAAAATTTGTTTATTTTAATGATGATATGTTTATAAATAATTATGTGAAAGAAGAAGATTTCTTTAAAAATGGCTTACCATGTGCTAGTGCAATTTTAAATCCGATTGTTGCAGATGGAAAAGATATAATTCATCATATATTTTTAAATAATATGGAAGTTATAAACTCTCATTTTAATATGAAAATATCTATAAAAAATAATAAAGCTAAATGGTTCACATTAAAAAATAGGCAATATTTGTATAGAAACATTGTACTTTTGCCATGGCATAATTTTCCAGGATTTAAACAATTACATACACCAAATGCTTTTTTGAAAAGTACCTTTGAAACAATATGGAACAAAGAAAAAGAAATGTTAGATAAAACCTGTAAAAGCACGTTTAGAAGTAAAAATGATGTTAGTCAATATGTTTTTAAAGATTGGCAAATAGCAGAAGGAAAATTTTATCCAGCAGATGTAAAAAATGGACAATTTTATAATATTACTAATGATAATAGTAATATTATAGAAGATATAAAACAAGGAAAACACAAAATGATTTGTTTGAATGATTCAGAAAACATAGATAATTATGAAAAAGAAAAAGAAATAATAAACAAAGCTTTTGAAGAAAAATTGAGTTCAAAATGCAGTTTTGAAAAATAAGAGAAAGGAAATAGAACAATGAGTGTATCTAAGAGAAAGGTAATTAATTTTATATTGTATGTTTTTTTATTAATTCCTTTTTTTAAAATTGCATATATATCAGTTAGCATACCTTATGCAGATTCAATTTATAAAATAATGCAACTATTTTCTATATTTATAATATTTATGATAATTATAAAATATGGAAAATTCTCTAAGTTTATTTTTAGTTTTGCTATATATTTTATAATATTAAATATTTCTACAATTCTAAATAAAGCAGATATCTCAGGAGGAATATTTCTAACAATAAGAACAATGGCAATATGTATGCTAATTGATTATGGATTGAAAAAAGATACAAAAACATTCCTAGACTCTTTTGAGTTTTTGTTATCAACATTAGTTTATATGAATTTAATAAGTATTTTGATTTTTAAAGATGGAATGTATGTAAATACATCTGTAGGATATACGGA
Organism: uncultured Clostridia bacterium; assembly: GCA_934155165.1. Lineage (GTDB taxonomy): Bacteria > Bacillota > Clostridia > TANB77 > CAG-508 > Merdicola. Next base: position 5,814 of record CAKPGS010000012.1, read on the forward strand.
AAACTGGCTATTAGGATATAGAAATTTACATATTTTATATATACTTCCAGCTATTTTGGTAAGTTTTTTAAATTCATATTACACAAAAGGAAAGTTGAGTAATAGAAATTACATATTATTAGTATTATCATTGTTATCTATAGTATTAGTTAAAAGTAGTACATCTCTTGTTGGAATTACGGTATTAATTGTTTTTTTAGTATTAAATAAAATATTAAAAAATGAGAAGATTTTTAATATCAAGAATTATTTTTTTGTATATATTGTATCTTTTTTTAGCATTGTAATTTTTAGAATACAAAATTTATTTAAGTTTATTATTGTAGATATTCTTGATAGGGATCTAACTTTCACTGGAAGGACATATATTTGGGATTATGTTATTGAATTTATAAAACAAAAGCCTATTATAGGATATGGAATTGAAGAAAGTAATGTAAGACTAAATAAAACAACTTTTATGGTTAGTACACATGCACATGATCAAATTTTGGAGATTATTTATAAATCAGGAATTGTTGGTATTATAGTATATGCATATATATTAATTAAATCAGTTTATGAAGTGTATAAATATAGGAAAACAAAAGTTTCGCAATTTATTTCAATAATAATATTTGCATATTTATTTATGATGTTAACAGAGTATTTCTCATTGGATTTAACAATGTTTTTATTTGTTTTTTGTTTAGATATAAAATATCTTATAAAGGAAAGTGGAGAAAATGAATCAATTAATTAGTGTAATTATTCCAGTATATAATTCTGAAAAATATTTAAATAAATGTCTAACTTCAATACTGACACAAACCTATAGTAATATAGAAGTAATAATAATTAATGATGGATCAAATGATAATTCTTTAAGCATATGTGAAAAGTTCAAGGAAAAAGATAATAGAATTAGAATTATAACCCAAGAGAATAAAGGGGTTTCATATTCAAGAAATCGAGGAATAAGAGAGGCATTAGGAGATTATATAATGTTTGTTGATAGCGATGACTTCATATCAAATAATTATATAGAATTAATGTATAAAGAAACATCTCAAAATAATTATGAGATATGTATTTCTGGAATGACATTTTGCGATGAAAATGAGAAAGTTATAAAAACAGAGTTATACAAAAATTATAATATAGAATTGAATTTTAGAGAAATTATTCCAAGTATTATAAATACAATATATTTTTGTTCTTCTTGTAAAACATTATTTAAAAGAGATATAATATTAAAAAATAAAATTTTATTTAATAATAAGTTAAAGTTTGGAGAAGATTTTAAATTTTCATTTGACGCGCTAAGAAATAGTAAAAAAACAGGTTATTTAAGTTTTGCTGGTTACTTTTATAGAGAAAATAGAAATAGTAGCACACAAAATAAAGACATTGATGTGATAAAACAATATTTACAAGATTCTTTAGATGTTTTAGCTTATATAAATACATTTACAAAAATAGATACTATTATATATAATAGAATGTTTTCTAAATTAAATTTAGCATTAAGAAAAGTATGTGTGGTTGATAAAATTACATATAAAAATTTTAAAAAGATATATGATGATTTTGAAAGTATTTTTAATCAAAAAGCTAAGATAAAAAAAGTAAATATAAAAATGATTGACTATGAAACAAAAGTAAACAAAATATTACTATATTTATTAAAAAAGAATAGAATAAATTTATATTATAAAACAAATAAATTAATAAATAAAATAAAAATTATAATAAGAAAGTTGAGATAAAAAATGCGTAAGATAAATTCAATAAAAAATATTATTGCAGCACTTTCAGCTAATATTATTACCATTATAGTGGGCTTAGTAGCTCAAGCAGTATTCTTAAAAAACTTAGGTAATGAAATATTAGGGATAAATAGCTTATTTACCAACATAATTTCTATGCTTTCTATAGTAGAAATGGGAATAGGAAGTGCAATAATATATAATTTGTATAAACCTATAGCTGAAAACAATATAGAAAGAATTAAATCATTAATGTATTTCTATAAAAAAAGCTATAGAATAATTGCATTAATAGTAACTATAATAGGAATATGCATTATTCCATTTTTAAAATATATTATTTCTGTTAATAGCATACAGTCGAATATAAATATATATATTATATATTCTTTATTTTTAGCAGATGCTGTATTTTCATATTTTTTATCGTACAAAAGAAGTATATTATATGCAAATCAGAAAAATTATATTATAAATGTAATTCATATATTATATGTTTTAGTAATGAATACTATTCAAATTATTGTATTAATTGTTAAACATAACTTTTATTGGTATTTAATAATAAAAGTTATAATGAGAATATTAGAAAACTTTATAATAACTTTAATATCAAATAAATTATATCCTTATTTGATAGATAAAGATTATAAAAAATTGGACAACAAAACGGAAAGAGACATTTTTACAAAAGTTAAAGCGCTATTTTTGCATAAAATAGGATCTTTTATAGTACTTGGAACAGATAATATAGTAATATCAAAATTTTTAGGAGTAGTAACTGTAGGCTTATATTCAAATTATTATCTAATAATAAATTCAGTACAAACTGTTTTTAATCAAATTATACAAGCATTAACACCAAGTTTAGGAAATTTATTAGTAACAGAATCAAGGGAAAAACAATTTGACACCTATAAAAAAATTAGATTTGTAAACTTTTGGTTAACAACATTTTCAGCAATTTCGTTATTAATTATAATTGAAAGTTTTATAAAAATTTGGATAGGAGATGAATATATTTTACCACGTATAGTATTATATATTCTTATATTAAATTACTATTTGAATAGTTCAAGAGCAACCTATAGTGCATTTAAAGATGCAGCTGGAATATATTATGAAGATAGGTTTGTTCCTCTAGTTGAATCGAGTATAAATATAATTGTATCTGTAATATTAGTAAAAAAAATTGGACTATCAGGTGTTTTTGTTGGTACAATTATTAGTGGGGTAGTATTATGGTGTTATAGCTATCCTAAGTATGTATACAAACTCATTTTCGAAAAAAAATATAGTGAGTATATAAAGGAAAATATTGAGTATTTGATAATGTTTATATTAATAGCTATAATATGTGTTATTATTTCAAATAGAATTGTGGTTAATTCTATACTTGCTAAATTTTTATGTGATATAATAATCTCGTTAATAGTACCGAACATTATATTAATATTGATTTATAGAAAAAATGAAAAATTCAAGTATTTTATTAATTTATTTAAAGTATGGAGAAAGAAGATATGGAAGAAATAGAAATAAAAGAGTTATTCAATATATTTTGGAAGAAAAAGTTTATAATTATAGCTGTTGCAATTATATTTGCTGTTGTAGGTGGTGGTTATAGTGTAAAGTTTAAAAAGCCTATGTATAAGTCTTCTACTACACTATTACTTGCACAAAATTATGAACAAGAAAGCAATAAGCAAGAGAATGAAATAACTCAAACAGATATAAGTTTAAACCAAAAACTTGTATCTACATATAGTGAACTTGTAAAAAGTAAAACTGTTATAAAAACAGTTTTACAAAATTTAGGAATGGACGAGCAGTTAGAAGAAAAAATTGCGGATAATATAACTGTAAATGCTGTTTCAGATACACAAGTTATAGAAATTACATATATAAACGAAGATGCAAATATTGCATTCAATATAGCAAATGAGCTTTCAAATGTATTTTGTGATAAAGTTAAAGAAATTTACAATATTAATAATGTTTATATTGTAGATAAAGCAGAAATGCCAGAAGAACCATACAATATTAATCACATAAAAACAACAATTATATTTGGACTTGCAGGTGGAGTACTTACATGTGCTATAGTGTTTATACTTAGTTTGTTTGATACAACAGTAAAAACACCAGAAGATGTAGAGAAAAATACAGGACTTAATGTTTTAGCACAAGTCCCAGAAATAAAAGTAGGAGGTAAAAAATAATGAAAAATGAAATTATAACTTTTAATGATCCAAAATCTCCTATTGCAGAAGTATTTAAAACTTTAAGAACAAATATGCAATTTATGAGTAATAAAGAAGAAACACTTACTTTGCTTGTTACAAGTACAGTACCAGGAGAGGGGAAAAGCTGGGTTACCTCAAACTTAGCAGTTGCATTTGCACAAACAGGAAAGAAAGTTGTTATTATAGATTCAGATATGAGAAAAGGGAGACTTCATAATATATTCGAAATACCAATATATCCAGGTCTTTCAAATTATTTAGCAGAAACAGAGGAAAATAACGAAATTGAAAAATTTATTTATGAAACAGAAGTAGAAAATTTATCTGTAATTCCAGCAGGAAATGTTCCGCCAAATCCTTCTGAATTATTATCAAGCGAAAAAATGGTAAAAGGTTTAGAAGAATTAAAAGAAAAATTTGATATAATATTATTCGATTCTACACCTTGTATGTTAGTTACAGATGCTGTTATTATTTCTAGAATTGTAGATTATACAATTATTGTAAGTAGCCATAAAACAACTAAAATTGAAGATTTAAAAACTGTTCAAAAGAATATAGAAAATGTAGGTGGCAAAATAGCAGGAGTTGTTATAAATAAAATTCCAACATCTTTAAAAAAATATAAAAGTAGATATTACTATTATGGCCATAGAGAAGATGAAAGCAAAAATTACGAAATAAAAATCGAACCTAAAAAAATTGAGAAAAAAGAGAGTAAAATAGAAATAAAACAAGAAAATAAAGAAATAGATAATAAAATAAAACAAGAACCTAACCAAGAACAAAATTCAGAAAACAAAAGCGAAAATGCAGAAATTATAGACAAAATAGATGAATATTTAAACAAAAATTAAGGGAGAAATTTTAAATGATAGATATGCATACACATATTCTTCCAAATATAGACGATGGGTCTGAAAGTATGGAAGAAACGATAAAAATGTTAAAAGAAGCTAAAGAAGCGGGATTTACAGATATTATTACAACTTCACATTATATAGAAAATAGTTACGATATAACTAAAAGAGAAAGAAAAAATATAATAAATGAAATTAAATCTAAATTAGATATTGAAAATATAAATATAAAATTATATAATGGAGCAGAAGCATATATTAGCAATAATATTTATGAATTAATAGAAAAGGAAGAATTGCCGACTTTAAATAATTCAAAATATTTACTAATGGAACTTCCAATGAACAATAAAGTATTATATTTAGAAAATGTTATATACTCTCTTGAAAGTAAAGGAATAACCCCTATAATTGCACACCCAGAACGATATTCATATGTTCAAAAAGATATAAAATTTGTAGAAGAATTAGTTGAAAGAGGAGTTTTATTTCAAGCTAACTATGGAAGTATAATTGGAAAGTATGGAAATGATGCTTCTAAAAGTGTTAAAAAATTATTAAAAAAGAAACTAATTCATTTCTTAGGAACAGATACCCATAAAAGTAATAGTATATATACACAAATGAATATAATATTAAAAAAACTAGAGAAAATAACTGGAAAAGAATATTTAGAATTGCTTTCTGTAATAAATCCTGAAATTGTTATAAATAATGGAAATGTTGAAAGTAAAATAAATATAAAAAAATCCGGTTTATTCGGAAAGAGGTAATTAAATTGAGAAAATACTTTGGAACAGATGGTATTAGAAGAATTGCTAACACAGACTTAACACCAGAACTTGTTTATAAAGTAGCAAAAGCAGGAGCTTATGTGCTTTCAAAACACACAAACCATGCACCGACTATATTAATAGGAAGAGATACTAGACTTTCAGGAACACTTATAGAAAGTGCGATGACAGCAGGTTTTCTAAGTTATGGAGCTAATGTTAAATTGCTTGGAGTTATACCAACACCAGCAGTTGCATATTTAACAAAAAAACTAAAAGCAGATGCAAGTGTTGTAATATCTGCTTCACACAATACATTTGAGTTTAACGGAATTAAATTTTTTAGTAATAAAGGAATGAAAATTCCAGATAGCCTTGAAGAAGAAATAGAAGAAGTTATGGAATCTGGAAAATTAGAAGAACTTACTGCTAAAAATGAAAAAATTGGAGTTTCAGAAATTAGAGAAGATTTAATAGATGAATACGTATATTTCTTTAGAAAAAACTTTGATGAAGATATAGAAAACAATAATAGAGAAGATTTCAAAGTGTTAATAGATACAGCAAATGGAGCAACTTATAAAGTTGCGGAAAAAGTATTTACAAATTTAGGAATTAAGTATAAAATTATAAACAACAAGCCAGATGGAATAAATATAAACAGAAATTGTGGCTCAACACATCTTGAAATGCTTCAAGAAGAAGTAGTAAAAGGAGAATTTAATTTAGGAATTGCATACGATGGAGATGGCGACAGATGTTTAGCAGTTGATGAAAATGGAAATATTATAGATGGAGATAAAATACTAGCTGTAATATCAAATTATATGAAAAAAAACGGAACACTTAATAAAAATACACTTGTTGCAACTGTTATGAGCAATTTAGGACTAAATAAATATGCAGAAAAAAATAACATAAATTTCCTTCAAACAAATGTTGGAGATAGATATGTTCTTGAACAAATGTTAAAAGATGGGTACAATATTGGTGGAGAACAATCTGGTCATGTTATTTTATTAGACTATAATCCTACAGGAGATGGAATATTAACTTCTTTAATGTTAATAAAAATTATATTAGAGGAAAATAAAACAGCTTCTGAGGTTTGTAATATAGTAAAAATATTTCCACAAGTTTTAGTAAATGCAAAAGTTGATTCAAACAAAAAAGATATGTATAAAGATGACAACGAAATAAAGCAAAAAATAGAATCAATAGAAAAAGAATTTAGTGGAAATGGAAGGACGTTAATAAGACCTTCTGGAACAGAACCTTTAATTAGGGTAATGATAGAAGGAGAGGACATAGAAGAAATAACAAAAAGAGCTAATGAATTGGCTAAACTTATTGAAGAAAAATTAAATTAATATACGAGGGGGATAAAAAATATGGTAATTTTAAATATTTCTGATTATGTTTCTGTTATATTACTTACAATTTTCACAGGACTTGTTGTGTACCTAGGCAGAGAAACTAAAAAAAGTGCAATACCAGCTACAATGCTTATTGCTTACTTAATTTTACTTATAGTTTATGCAGTACAGCTTACAATAAATAAAGGTCAAGATCCTGAAATAACCAAAACGTTAAGTAATTGCCTTGTAATTGACTTTATATTTATTTTTATATCATTATTTGGGTATCTTTGGGTTGATGATATAGAAGCAAAGAAAAAGAAGAAAAAAAGTGTAAGTAACGATTTAGACTGGTTATGGAAAAAAGTTTAGGACATAGAAAGGAGCAATTCTATATTGCTCTTTTTTTATATTATAGGAAATTCCTATTTTTCTGTATGGGTCGGCGTCCCCGACGACCCGCGTGGCGAAGCCACTTTTTTATAATAGGAAATTTATATTTAGAATGTCGGGGGGCTTTCTCAGAGCATTCGAGAGATTTTTTTATCAAAAGAAAGGAGAACAAATTATGAACGAATATATGAATTTGGCAAAAAAAGAAGCATTCAACGGTTATACATCAAATGAAGGAGGACCATTTGGAGCAGTTATAACAGATAAAGATGGAAATATAATATCCCAAGGACATAATATGGTTTTAAAAAACAATGATCCTACAGCACATGCAGAAGTTACTGCAATAAGAAAAGCTTGTGAAAAATTAGAAACCTATGATTTATCAAATTACATATTATATACATCATGCGAACCATGTCCAATGTGTTTATCAGCAATTATTTGGGCAAATATAAAAGAAGTTTACTATGCATGCACAAAAACAGATGCAGGAGAAATAGGGTTTAGAGATGATATTATTTATGATTACTTGGAGGGAAAAAATAAAGATTTGATTAATTTAAAGCAAATAGATAGAGAAGAATGTGTTGAGCTGTTTAAAGAATATAAAAAACAGAATAAAACAATTTATTAATTGATATAGATTGTGGTATGTTGACTTGGCAAAAGATACTATTTTTGAAGGAGATATAAATAAAGAATTAAACAAATTAAAACATGAACACGAAGAAGAAAGATAAAGAGATTGAATTAAATTCAATCTCTTTATCTTTCTTCTACTTTAAAATAATTTTTAGTGTGCAAGATTTCTGTTTTTGAAATCAGGTATATTAGTTACATCTTGGATTACCTTAATCCAGTTCGGAATGAAAACAGATTTGTTTTCATAGGTTAAATCTATTTCTAGAATAGCCTTATCTTTCCAATCGGAATAGGTGTCAAGATAAAAGTATTGATTTTGAGATAAGAAGTAATATCTTGTTTTTCGAATACTTTTTTCTCCATTCATTAACAAGGAAATATATTCTTCTTGAGAAAGTCTTCTTTCATTTTTAAATGTTACTGAGTTTGGCATTTCTCTTTTTTCTGTATAGTAAAAACTATAAGTACCATTAGAACCTACTTGGCGGATACGCCGTTCGATACTATTATCCTCAGAATAAAGATATGTTTGAAAAATTTCAACTTTGTGCAAGCCACGTATTGAAGCAAAAATGCTTTCTATAGGCATTTCAATAAGAAACTTCATTTGAACATGTCTAGAAATTGGTAATCCCATTATTGAGTAGACTTCATTTAATAATCTATCAATTTTATCTTCAAAATTTGTAGAATTATCAATTACTCTAAAGTTAGGATGACCAATCCAAGCACATTGCGTTTTGTCATCTAATTCGATAGCTTGCTCAGGAGTTTCTTTTCTAGCAGTGTTGTTAGCTAAAGTATAAAACTTTTCAGCACCTTTGGCAGCAGTAACTAAATGGAAAACTCCATCATAAGAATTTAATATTTCATTTTCAGTTGTATTTCTCAGATGCAATATTTTATTAAAGTCATTCTGAGAAATATATGCCTTACAGTCTAACAATCCTCTATCATAAAGAATAACAACATCCTTTTTAAAGGAAAATGCAGCCGTACATGCAGTATCTTCCTTATTAATAGACCTATCTATTAATAAGGACTGAAATGTTTCTGAATTTAATTCCCAAGGAGTTATGCCAGAGTTAATAAGTTCTGTTGCAGTTTCTGAAACAACAATAACTTTAAAGCCTTTTTGCATTAAAGCCTGTTCAAGAATACTTAAACATGTTGTTTTACCTGCGCATGGTCCACCTGTAATTACAAATCTCCATATCCGCATAAAATCTTACCTTCCTTTCTAAAATATTTCAAAGTGCAACATTGATATCTGAAATTTAAGATATCATAATATGAAAAACTAAGGAAATAATATCATTGTATGCTAGGTAAGTCAAGAATATGAAAACACTTTTTATTAGAATGGAATAAAAGTAAAGAGAAATATAGCATAAAAACAGATAAAGATATCTATGTAATAAGCAGATGTATTTCTATATTTGAAATATTATGTAAAATGCGACAAAATAAAAACAGTTAGGCATAGCCTTTTTATATAAATTTATTTCCGAATAACACTAATTGGTGTTGACATATATAAATATTAACAATTTGAGGAGGAAAAAGATATGATAATTTTATTTTACAACTTTATGACAGAGGAATTTTTACCACGGTTAGGTAGCTATTCCATAGCAACTATTAATGCTCTTATGCCATGTGTTATAATGCTTGCTGGTATTGTAATTCTCTTAGGAGCAGTTGGAATTAAGGTTAGCAATAATCTTGGTTCAACAATTGTTAAAGGACTCTTTGGAGCAATAGGAATTTTAGTTCATTTTATTTGGAAAGGGCTTGTAGCTTTGCTTTTATGTATAACTGGTATTATACCAACTATTTATAAAACAAGCCAAAGACTATTTTCAAACATAGGACTAAATCAAAACCTAAGTAGTGTATTAGCATTTATTGTAGTTACACTATTCGTAATTATAATTATCTAAAAACAGGGAACAGCATTGCTGTTCCTTTATTTTGTTATAAAAATTACTATTATTTTACAAATATGTTAAATTTATATTACATAAGTAATTTTTAATATTTAGTATGCTATAATTTAAGTGCTAAAGTTTAAAAAATAAAAAAAGAGAGGAAGTAAAAAATGAAAGAAAAAAAGAGTTTAAATATAAGTTTATCAACATTTTTATTAATAATAGCAATAATTGTAATAATTATAATGGGAATATTAATGTGCAAGTTTTATAATGACAAAACAAAAGAAATTAAGAAGAATGCAAATTTACAAAATGATATAATTAGATTAAATGGAACAGTAAGTGAGTTACAGGGTAAAATTAATAGTGTATCAGAAATTTTAACAAATGAGGATAACAAAGATACTCAAAGTAATAATGAAACTTTTAGTGATGAACAAGTAAAAGAAACATTATCAAAATATTTAGAGTTGGAGTCATCTGCAAATTGTGATTCTGTTTTAGAATATTTGACAAATAACGATAAGTTAAATTATGATTCTTCAAAAAATAAAATGACAAATGAAAATGGCCCATTTATAACAAATGTTAAATTTGAAGATTATAAAACTGCAATGCTAAATTATGTCACAGAAAACGAATTTGAAAAAAATTGGACTACAAAATTATATTATGAAGAAGATAGTAACGGTTATCTTACTAAATTAGAAGGAGGAGGTTCTTGCCCTATTTATACTATAAAAAGTATAACGAAAACTGGAGATATGAATTATATTGCTAAAACAACTTATATTATTGATGAAAGTGAGCCAACACCAAACTATGATAAAACTTTTACTTTTGTAGTAAAATCCAATAATGGAAAATGCATTATAGATACTATTAATTAGTACTAAATTAAAATATAAGTAATTTTCAAGATTTAGTAGAGTTAAAAGTTTAATAAATATCTAAAGAATGGCTAGTAAAAAATGAAAGAATTATTTAAAGTTATATCTAAAAAGTTATTAATATATCCAACCATAATGAGCATTATTTATTCAATAGCGTATTATGGGCAATCCTTTGCACTTTCTTATTTTGGAACTAATCCACTTACAATAGAGAAAGTATTAAATTTAACAATTGCAATTATTATTCTAGATGTAATTTCTCTAATTACTGTTAAATTAGGATCATATATAGATAATATAAATGAAATTAAAATTATAACAAAAATAAAGGAATACTATTTTAATAAAGTTCAATCAATGACAATGGAAAAAATAGTAAGTACTCATACAGGCTTTATACATTCATTAATTTTAGATGTTGCAGAATTATTTTTTGAAGTGATATGGCAATTCCAATTAAGCGTAATACCAATTTTAATAGGTGGAACATCAATTTTATATATGGTATGCAAACAATCAATAATAACAGGCATAATTTGTATTGTAATATCAATGTTAGCTGTTATTTTAAAATATAAAATGATGAGAAATAAACAAAAATATGATAAAGATGTTAGAAAAGCACGTTCAAAATATAATGCAACATTTGTAGATTTTATTCAAAATATAATTGCAGTAAGGAAATTAAATATCGGTAAATTTGGAAACAAAAAAATAGAAGAAAGTTCAAAGGAATATTTAAAAGTAACAAAAATAAATGAGAAAAAAAGATCATATATGAATGCAGTATTTACTATATTCACAAACTCGTTATACATAGTTGTATTAATAAGCACAATGATAATGATAAAAAATGGAGAAGATGGTCTCCCTTATTTATTATTTTATATGACAGCACTTGGAAAATTATATTCTAATTTGAATAGTTTAGTAAAAATGATAGATGTAAGTGTAAGATTTAAAGGTGCAAAAGAACAATTAGATGAATATTTTAAAGGAAGTAGAAAGATAAAATTAATAAACAGTTTTGAAAATGTAAAATTAATAAATACAGTATTCTCATACACTGAAGAAAGTAACAAAATAAAAATACCAGAATTTATTTTAAATAAAGGCGATAAAATTAGTATAATTGGAGAATCTGGACAAGGTAAAACTACAACAATGAATATTTTAGCAGGATTATATCCATTAGAAAATGGAAAATTATTAATAGATAATAAACAAATAAAAGATGCAAGATTAGATTTAGTTTTTGTTTCACAAGAAGTAGAATTATTCGATTTAAGTATAAGAGATAATCTTTGTCTAGAAAAAAATATATCAGATAATAAAATATTAGAATTATTAGAAGAAGCAGGTTTATTAAGTTGGTATAATGAATTACCAAATGGCTTAGATACAATGGTAGGGGAGAGAGGAGTAAAACTATCAGCAGGGCAAAAACAAAGACTAAACTTAATAAGAGGAATTTTAATAGATAAAGAATTATACTTCTTTGATGAACCAACATCAAATTTAGATGTTATATCAGAAGAAAAAATAATAAATATGATAGAAAAATACTTAAAAAACAAGACTTATGTAATTGTAACACATAGACCAAAATTAGAAGAATTGTGTAATAAACATTATGTATTTGAAAATCATATGATAAAAGAAATTATTAATGTATAGGGAGAAGAAAAATGAAAAAGAGTGAATTGAAAAAAGAATATTTAGATGAAAAATCATTCTGGCATATTACAAGTAAGTTAAATATAGATAGCATTGAAAAGAACGGATTAGTACCTAGAGATGGAAACAGAAATGGATTAAATAAAAGCCTGGAAGACCCGGTTCCTAGAGTTTTTTTTAGTCAAGGTTTAGAAGGTGTACTAGCTCAAGCAAATAATTTAGCCTATCTTGTAAATAATTTTTTAAATAATATAGAAAGAACAAATAATGGAGAAAATGGAAAAAATACAAAAAATAAAATGAATGAATTTTTGAATAAAGGTGTTAATAGCAAAATGGAAAAATATGAAAATGGAGGTTTTATTGATATTGTAACTTTTCTAAAAGAAGACATATTTAAAAATGGTATAAATGAAAAGTTAACAGAAGAAGATATAGATAGAATAACTTATGATATTACTAAAACAATTTGGGAAAACGATGTATGTTTGAAAGCAAATTTAAGAGAAGAAATAGATTATAGTTGGAAAGATACTAATTATAATGCAAAAGGAACTAGGAAGACACCTATGACTAAAAAGAACATGCATGCATTTGAAGGGCATAGAATTAATACTGACTTGTTAGAAATTATTTCGGATAAAAAAGGAAAGCCAAGAACGACATGGGATGTATTTAAAGAAATGTCATTATTTTATAAAAAAGAATATCCAAATAAAAAATATTTACCAGTTGAAGAATGGAAAACCGGCAAAGATAAATATGGAGAAATTATTTATGCTGGGCATAGAAAAGATTATTTAAGTATGTTTATTGAAATGGAAAAAAGTGAAAAAGAAAAAATTGTAGAAAAGTACAATATTGAAAAAAGTTCTAAAATTTTTTCAAAGCAACAAATCGGAAAATTGACTATTAATACACCAACAAAGCAAAAAGATGCTGCATACAATAAAATTTTAGATAAAGTTTATGAAAGAAATCATTCCGAGGAAATGTATGAACATAAAATTGATAAATAAAAGGAGAAAAATGAGATGGAAGATAATTATAATAAAGCTTTTAAAGAAGTTGTAGAAATATTAAAGCATGTACCAGAAGAAAGTGTGTTGAAAATTCCTCAAGATATGAGAGATATGTTTGAAGATGAAATGGACAAGGAGTACAATTTTGAAATTAAAGACAATGTAGAATTTGAAGATTTAGAGTTACTTGATGAAACAAAAGCAATTTTATCCAATATTTTTAGAGACTATTGGGCAACACCATATCAAAAAGAAAGAATATTAGCAAAAGAGCAATACGATAGGCAAAAAGCAGATGAAGAAAAACAAAAAAAATATAATAAGGATGATTTATTTAAAAAAAGAAACAATGCTACTGATAATTTAGAAAAAATTGAAGACTCTAATAATGAAAATTTACCAATAGAAGTTAAAAAAGAAAAATTTTATCATAAATTAATAAATTTTATAAGAAAGATATTTAAAATTGGAGAGTAAAATTATGAATAGAAAATTAACTCAAAAACATATTGATGAAATTCAAAAGTTATTGCCGGATATGATAATAGGAAAAATTAACGTGAAAGAAGCACAAACAATAGTAAATAAAATGGCAAGAGAAAATGAATTGCCTGAGATTTCTACAGATACCATAAAAAAGCATATAAGAAAAACATTAAAGGATGAACCAGAAAAATTAGAAGAATTTAATTATACTTTAGTTCACAACGCGGGAAAAAGAAATCCTGTAACAATAAGAATTTCGGAAGAAAAGTTAAATCAAAAAATTATTGAAGAAGATTTACCAATGATTTTTGATGAAAAAACAACTATTAGTGATATAGCAATAAAAAGAAAGCTATCTGAAAGAAAAACTAGAGATATTATAGAAAATTACTTAAAAAGTGATAATGAAAAGTTTGAAATATATAAATCTATCATGAAGAAGAATTGTGGGGCACCACCTAAAAAAAGAATAAAAGCAAATGCTAAAAAAAGCAGAGTTGAATCTGCGAATATTGTAGGAAATAGAGAATTTGAGTTATTACCTAAAGAGAAAAAAAGAAAACAAATTGTTTATAAATATTTAAAAATGAAAATGAATGAAACTGAAAATGCACATATATGTAACGAAGAAACGGTAGATAATAAAATTCAAAATCTAGTATCCTTTTTTGAAAGTAGAACAAAAAATATAGATGGAAAAGCAGATATTAAAGAGGATGATAGTTTAATTATGATGTACAAAGTTCCTACATTATTAAACTATTCAATGAAAGAAAAAATTGTTCCGGCATTGCAAACATTAGAAAAAAATGAACAATTAGGTAGAAAAAATGCATATCATATTGTTAAAACTTTTCCTTCAATATTGGGGTATACTCCTGAGAGAACAAGCAAACAGTTACAAATATTAGAGGAAAGTAATCTAATAGATGCAATTATTGATGTGCCACGAAGATTAATGGAATCGCCACAATTAATGTATGCCCAAATTGAGTATGCTAAAGAAAGACATCATACAGCAGATTTATCAACGATAAAAAGATCAAATATATTTGCTGGTAATGACCAACTAAGGAGATTATATGGCACAAGTATTGATGAAATAAAAGAAAGATTCCCTTTGAAAGAGAAAAAAGTAGAAAATAATGTAAGATTTTCAGAGCAAGAAATAGGAAAGAAAACAGTAGAGGTATCAACAGAATTAAAAGAAAAAGCAGAACAAATAATAGAAAACAAATTAAAAGATAATACTTTAAATAAAGATGATAATCAAATATAAAATGGGAAAATGGAGATATTTTAGGTACTCCTGTATACAAATATAAGAGTGAAGATCTTGTAAACTTTATACAAGAAAAAACAGGAAAAAAATATACAGTAGATAAATTACAAAGTGTTTTACCAGAAGATATGGTTTGGAGTGAAAACGAAGAATATTGCTATTTATCAACTGGTGAAGCGGGATATAATCAAGCAACAGATTTATCTGGATACAAACAAGCAAATAAGTATATTGTAAGCGGAAAATATTATAACCCACAATATAGTGAAAATGGAGAAGAAGCTACATCTTTTACAGTTACATTACAAAAAACAGATGATGGATATGTATTTGTTTCTAATGAAATAAAAATAGGAAAATATATTAATGGAAAAAGAAATGGAGAGTAAAATTTTTTATATACAAGATTATGATGGAAGCGAAAGTTTAAAACTTGAAGTTAATAAATATATAAAAGTTTTAAAAGAGAAGCATAAGGATTGTATAGTAACAAAAGAATTTTTTAATGGAAAAAATAATCTAGTTAGATGTGTAAAAGTAAATTTTGAACAAAATAAAACAATTAAAAGTGAAAAACAAATTGAAATGAATGGCAAAGAAAGATACAAAGAAGAAAGATCAATTGGCGGTGGAGGGAGATTTCGCTAAGTATAAGAATAGCAAGGAAATGTATCTGAAATAGCAAGAAAATAAAGAGAAAATAAAAAAACATATAACATAAAAGGAGGTTATTATAACCTCCTTCTATGTTATAGATGGAATAACTATTTTCCAAAGTAAAGATACCATTTTACCTTAGAAATTTCAATTTTTTGTTCCTGGATTTCTAATTCTTTGTCATAAATCTTTGCCGCCTCTTTGGTAACAATATTCAAATCTTTGTTATCCATAGAATATTTTTTTGTATTACTAAGAGATTCAATTTCACTTTCGTACATCTGAAGTTTGTCATCATAGACATGTTCAGTTGCAATCTTACTAATTAATATGCAGACACATATTAGTAAAAATATAGTTGGTATCGACAATAACATAAGAACTGTTTTCCGGGTATTTTTATTTTTGCGAGATATAACGCTATAGACAACAGTTGCGACAAAAAATAAAATAAAAAATAAGCTTACCATAATTTTCCTCCAATTTAATTAATAATTATATTGTTTAGTTACTAATGGTCTTGACCATATAACAATATTATAGCATTATTTACATAAAAAAACAAATGCTGTATTTCAAACTATAAATAATCATCTAAGCAAGAGAATATAGTAATATTTATAACTTATGTTCATTACATGACCAATACTGTTGACATTAAATAATATTAATATATAATATTATTAATAAATATCTTATAAAGAGTTGAGGTAGAGATTTGGCTCTATGACCTCATACCAACACGAGAAAAAAATCGTAAGTGGTCCTGCCAAAAACTATAGGGAATATAAAGAGATAAAAAATGCTTTGAGATATTCCAAAGCATTTTTTATATATACCTAAAATATATATCCTCAACTTTTTTAAGATAGATAATAAAAGAAAGTGAGGATTTTTTATGGAAAAAATAATGGAAGAATTATGTGAAGGTAAACTTATTGAAGTAACAATGGAGGAGCTAATTTCTTATTCAAAGCAAAAGGAAGTGCCAAGTGTAACAATAGTAGATGATTTAACAGATGAACAAAATAACTATGTAAGTATAATTGCAGATAGATTAAATTTATTAGTAATATTAATAAAAAATTCTAAAAAAATAGCTATTATTGGAAATGCTCAAATAGCCAAAAAAATAGCAAAAGATTTAAAAAGAAAATCACAAATCATGTTTTATGATTTTGTAAAGCGACCTTCTGGAAGTATAACAATTTTTGCTTTAACTGAATATACGAAAAACTGGACTACATTAAGAAACAATGGGTATGTTGTTATAGCTTATGATGAAAATGAGAATGAAATCGCAGAATGGATTAATACAGATATTAAGGAAGTAGAGCCTAAAACATTAAATAGTTTAAAATTAAGTATATACGGAATTACTATTGGAATCAGAGGAATACATCATAGTGGTAATATACAAATTCTAAAACATTCAAGAAAAAATTTTGTGAACAATGGAATTTATAATGAAAAGAGAAACTGCTATTATCCTAAAAACACAAATAATAATAAAGATATTGCAGAATATAACAAATTAGAAAAGTTATTTAAAAAATGGGGGTTTAAAAGTTTATGATAAGATATGGAATTAAAATCGTTGAAAGACACTTTTATAGAGAGATTAAAAAAGAGTGATTTAAAATCACTCTTTTACCCAATAGTTAACATTTTTTTGAGTCATTATTAGAAGTATTTTCACAAATCTCGGGAGTTTTTTTAAAACTTAAATACCAACTCATACCGTTTTTATTTTCTGATATATTTTCTAATCGTTCTTCTAATGCACAATATGTTTTAGGTCCAGGTACAATAACTGGCTGATTAGGGCACCAATTTGCAGGTGTAGAGCCTTTTGAACAATCCGCAGTTTGTAGTGCTTCAACTAATCTTAAAATTTCAGGAATACATCTACCAACATTTAATGGGTATACAAGAATTGCTCTAACTATTTGTTTATCATCTATTACAAAAACATTTCTTACAGTTTCTGTTGTGCTTACATCATTTGCAATCATTCCATATTTTCTGGATATTTCGCCACTTCTATCAGCAATAATAGGAAAAGGAATTTTTATTCCGGTTCTACAATAAATGTCATATATCCAAGCTAAGTGAGAAGGAGTACTATCAATGCTTAAACCTAGTAAACATGCATTAAGATTTTGAAAGTAGTCAAAAGCTTTAGAAAAAGCAATCATTTCTGTTGTACATACAGGAGTAAAATCGCCTGGATGAGAGAATAAAACAAGCCATTTTCCTTTGTAATCATTTAAACAAATTTTGCCAAAAGAGGTGTCAGCCTCAAAGTCAGGAGCAACCATACCAATTTTTACATTACCATTCATCATAATTTCGTAATCCATAAATAACCTCCGTTATAATTTTTGTATATAATATTAAGAAAATAAAAAAATGTTACATGAAAATATTAATAATATTTTGCCAAAAAATGTTGATTTTTTAAAGTTTAGTGTGATATAATAATCAATGTTGTTAAATATAAGGAGGAATTATAATGAACAAATTAAGAAGAACAAATATTGTTGGAACAATAGGACCAGCTAGTGAAAGCGAAGAGATGCTTACAAAACTTATTAGTGCAGGATTAAATGTTACTAGAATTAACTTTTCTCATGGTGGATATGAAGAAAACGGAGTTAAAATTGAAACTATAAAAAAAGTTAGAAAAGCTTTAAATAGACCAGTAGCATTATTATTAGATACAAAAGGACCTGAAATTAGAACTGGTATGCTAGTATCAGGAAAAAATGATAAATTAACAATTGAAGAAGGTCAAACATTTACTTTTGTTAATGATGATATAACAGGAGATAACACAAAAGTTTCTGTTAGCTACAAAAATTTATATAAAGATGTAAAAGTTGGATCAACATTATTAGTTGATGATGGTGCAATTGAATTTGAAATATTAGAAATAAAAGGTAAAGATATAGTATGTAAAGCCTTAAATACAGGAAGATTAGGAAGCAGAAAAACAATGAACGTTCCTGGAGTTAAATTAGAACTACCAGCTTTAACTCAAAAAGATATTGATGATATTACAGAAGGAATTAAAAGGGGATTTGATTACATTGCAGCATCATTCGTTAGAAAAGCAGCTGATGTTATAGCTATAAGAAAATTATTAAATGAAAATGGTGGAGAAAACGTAAAAATAATCTCTAAAATAGAAAACCAAGAAGGTATAGATAACTTCGAAGAAATATTAGAATTATCAGATGGTATTATGGTAGCTCGTGGAGATATGGGTGTTGAAATACCAATGGAAGAAGTTCCAGTTGTTCAAAAATATTTCATTAAAAGATGTGCTGAAGTTGGAAAACCAGTTATAACAGCTACACAAATGTTAGAATCTATGACTTCTAATCCAAGACCAACAAGAGCCGAAGTTAGTGACGTTGCAAATGCTGTATATGATAGAACAGGTTCAATAATGTTATCTGGAGAATGTGCTATGGGTAAATATCCAGTAGAATGTGTTGAAGCAATGGATAGAATAGCTACAAGAATTGAAAATGATATTAATTACTGGAAGAGATTTGAAAAGAAAAATTATAAAATAAAATCTGATGACTTTGAAGGAAATATTGCATATTCAACATGTATGAATGCTAAAAATGTTGAAGCGAAAGCAATTGTTGCATTTACAGGAACAGGAAATAGTGTAAGAAGAATATCTGGAATTGGTCCACAATGCCCAGTATTTGCAATTACAACAAACGAAAAAGTATACAACCAATTATCAGTTGTATGGAATGTTTTCCCAGTTCTAGTTGAAGAACAAGAAACAATTGAAAAATGCATTGAAAAAGGAATAGAAGCTTTAAAAGCTGATAAAATGTTAGAAGATGAAGACATAGTTGTAGTATCAGGAGGAAGCAAAATATTACCAGATTCAGATGCTAAGAGCAAAGTTGTTGGAGGAATATTAAAAGTTTAATTTATATTAAACCTAAATATACTTAAGAAATTATTAAAACACCTAAAATATTAAATACTTAATGTTTTAGGTGTTTATTTCATATAAGACTAGTTAATATAAAATATACAATGAACTATAAGTTTATTGTTCGAGGAGGAAAAATGGAAACATTTAAAAAAATAATGTTATGGGTAGCAATTATTGTTATAGTATTTTTTGTTACAAATTTCTGTAATTTCTATATAATAGCTTCAACCTATAAGGATATAGATTGTAAAATTACTAATTCAAATAATTTAGAAATAACAAAAAAAGAATGTAAAGCTACATATGTAAATGGATACTGCAAATTAAGTGTAAAAAATACATCTGAAACAGATATCTCTAATAAATATATAATTTTAGAAGGATATTCAGAATATAATAACAATCTAACAAATAAATATATAAAAATAGATAATATTAAATCTGGAGAAGAAAAAGAAATTCAGTTTAATTATAAAGCACAAGAGGTAAAAAATGTTTCTGTGTACGTTACAGAAAATGAGCCAGAAAAGGAAAAATTTGATTTAAATGAAGAGGTTGATGGACCATCAATTTTAATAGGAGCAATACTACTTTTATATTTTTTCGGATAAATTTGAATTTATTTTAAAATTAGGTTGATATTTTTACGTGTATGTAATATAATTGTAACACATTTGTAATAAACGGAAAGGGAGATTATAATGTTTGGTTTTGGACAAGATATAGGAATTGATCTTGGAACTGCTACAGTAATAGCATATGTAAAAGGAAAAGGAATAGTTTTAAGAGAACCTTCAGTTGTAGCTGTAGACAAAAATTCAGGAGAAGTTTTAGCAGTAGGAAAAGAAGCAAGAAGAATGTTAGGGAGAACTCCAGGAAGTATTGTTGCCACAAGACCTTTAAGAGACGGTGTTATTTCAGACTATACAGTAACAGAAAAAATGCTAAAATACTTTATTAATAAAGTATGTGGTAAATTTATATTTTCGCCTAGAATGATGATATGTATTCCATCACAAGTAACAGAAGTTGAAAAAAGAGCTGTTATAGATGCTGCATCTCAAGCAGGAGCTAGAAAAGTTTATTTAATAGAAGAACCAATAGCAGCAGCAATTGGAGCAGGAATAGATATTTCTAAACCATGTGGAAATATGGTAGTAGATATCGGAGGAGGTACAACAGATATAGCTGTAATATCACTAGGAGGTTCTGTTGTAAGCACTTCTTTAAAAGTTGCAGGAGATAAATTCGATGAATACATAGTAAAATATGTAAAAAGAAAATATAATGTAATTATAGGGGAGAGAACAGCCGAAGATTTAAAAGTAAATATAGGTTGTGTGTACCCTAAAATACAAGACATGGAAATGGACATAAGAGGTAGAGATTTAGGAACAGGTCTACCAAAAACAGTTACACTATATTCAAGTGAAATGCTAGAAGCTATGATAGAACCAGCAATGATGATAGTTGATGCTGTACATTCTGTTTTAGAAAAAACACCACCAGAACTAGCTGCAGATATTAGTGACAAAGGAATATACATGACAGGTGGAGGATGTTTAGTAGATGGTTTAGATAAACTTTTGCAAGAAAAAACCGGAATAAATGTAATGATAGCAGAAGACACAGTATCATGTGTTGCACTAGGTACAGGAAAAGCTTTAGACAATTTAGATGCATTAGATGGAAAAGCAAAAAGAAGATAAAATATATTTTGTATAGCCCTAAAATATATTTAACGAAAAAAAGCCTTTTAACATATTATGTGTTAGAAGGTGATTTTTTTATGTTTGAAAGCTTACTTGGATTTATAATTATGATACTTGCAATATATGGGGGAATATGCTTAGTTAAAGAAATTATTAGAATAAGTACATATAATATAAATAAAAAAGATGGAATATATTTTATAATAGCTGCAAAAAATCAAGAAAATAATATCGAAGAATTTATAAGAACAACATTATTTAGAATAGTTTATGGTAAAGAAGAGAGCATAAATAATATAACACTAGTAGATTTAAAATCTAAAGATAATACAAAAAATATTATGGAAGAAATAGCAAGAGAAAATGAAAATGTAAAAGTGTTTAATATAAATGAATATAAAAAAATAATTGAAGATATGTAAAAGATGAGATAAAATTTATCTCATCTTTCTAATTGGTGCGGATGAAGGGACTCGAACCCCCACGTCGTTGACACTGGTTCCTAAGACCAGCGCGTCTACCAGTTCCGCCACATCCGCATTTGTTATTAACATTAATTATAATAGCACAATGGTTACTATGATGTCAAGTGAACTTTCAAAAAAATTGTATTTTTTATATCAATTTTTTAATATATATGTTAAAATAATTTGGAAGTAAGGAGAAAATTTTATGGTTGAGAAAAATAAAGAATATATTGTAGATATAATAGATAATGGATTTGAGGGAGAAGGCATTGCAAAAATAGATGGCTTTACTGTTTTTATTCCTAATGCAATAAAAGGTGAAAAGGTAAAAGTTTTAATTGTAAAAGTCTTAAAATCACATGCTTTTGGTAAAATTTTAGATATACTTGATAAATCGGATAAAAGAGTCGAATGTCATTGTGAAACATATAAAAGATGTGGCGGTTGCAATATGAGACATATAGAATATGAAGAAACTTTAATAATGAAAAGAAACTCTGTACAAGCTTTGGTAAATAAAACACTAAAAAATAAAGTTCAAGTAAAAAATACAATAGGAATGGAAAATCCGCTTCACTATAGAAATAAGGCACAATATCCAATAGGAATGAATAAGGAAAATAAACCTGTAATTGGTGTATTTGCGAGAAGAAGTCACGAAATTATACCTATAAATAATTGTTTAATACAAAAGCCTATTTCAGAGCAAATTGCTAAATTTATTTTAGAATTTATTACAAAAAATAATATATCTGTATACGATGAAAAAAACAAAAAAGGTATATTTAGGCATTTAGTTATAAAAGTAGGAGTAAAAACAAATGAGATAATGTGTATACTAGTTATTAATGCACATTCATTTAAAAATGAAAATAAATTAGTAGAAGAACTTGTTAAAAAATTTCCAAACATTAAAACAATAGTTAAAAACATAAACACAAAAAATACAAATGTAATTATGGGAAAAGAGAATATTGTACTGTATGGAGATGGCTATATAAAAGATATATTAGGAGATTACACCTTTAAAATTTCACCACAATCATTTTACCAGGTAAAT
The DNA here is from genome assembly GCA_934155165.1 of uncultured Clostridia bacterium. Lineage (GTDB taxonomy): Bacteria > Bacillota > Clostridia > TANB77 > CAG-508 > Merdicola. The sequence goes on from CAKPGS010000012.1 coordinate 28,997, forward strand.
CCGCTTCAAGCAGAAAAATTATATAATTTAGGAGTCGAAGCAGCAAAAATAACAAAAAATGACATTGTATTTGATTTATATTGTGGCATTGGTACAATTTCATTATTTATGGCAAAGTATGCAAAAAAAGTATATGGAGTTGAAATAGTAGAACAAGCAATAAAAGATGCAAAAGAAAATGCAAAAACTAATAATATAGAAAATACAGAATTTATAGCAGGAGACACAGAAATAGTATTAGATGATTTAATAAATAACAAAAAAATAATACCAGATGTTGTTATGGTAGACCCACCACGAAAAGGGTTAGATAATAGAACTATAGAAAATATAAACAAAATAAAACCAAATAGAGTTATATATATAAGTTGCAATCCTGCAACACTAATAAGGGACTTAGCAAAATTCGAAGAATACTATGAAATAAAATCAATACAGCCTGTAGATATGTTCCCATTCACAAGCAACGTTGAGTGTGTATGCGTTCTAAAACTTAAATAAAGCTTTAAATCAACTATTCAGTGCCTATTAAAAAAGCATATTTTTGAGAAAAAACACTAATTTTCATCAAAAAAATAAAAAAATTTGAGAAAGAAACAATTAATAACAGTATAAATCTTTATAATGAATGTATTTCAAATAATATTTGTTATTTTGATACTTCATTAGATAGATACGAAACATATAATGATATTTATAAATATATAGAAAGAAATATTGAGGTGTAATCATGAAAAAAATATTTTTATTTGATCTTGGAAATGTTTTGGCAAAATCTTTAGATGATTATGGTTTGTATAATAAATTAAATTGTAAAATTTCATATGATAAATTTTTAAAATATTGGTGGGGTGATGATTTAGTTTTAAAAGCTCATATGGGACTTGCTACAGATGATGAACATGTTGAAGCGTTATTGAAATTTTGTAAAAGTGATTTATCAATTAAACAATTTTATGAAATATATAATAGTTTAGATAATTCTTTATATGATGATACTATGGAAATTATAAATGAATTAAAAAATAAAGGGTATAAGGTTGGACTCTTATCTAATCTTAGGTTAATGGATTACAAAAGATATAAAAAACAAATTGAAAAAATAAATTTTGATTATATATTTTTATCATATGAAATGAAATGTATAAAACCATCAAAAGATATTTATGTGCAAGTAATTGATAAACTAAAATGTGAAAATGATGAAATAATATTTTTTGATGATAATGAAAAAAATGTAAATGGAGCTAAACTGCTTGGTATTAATGCTTATCAAGCAACAGGAAAAAATATAAAAGAAGTATTTGAAAAAATAATAAATATGTAATATAAATTTTTATTGAATATTTATACATAAATAAATATTCAAATAATAATAGGGATAATACAGGAGTCAGTTATACTTAAATATATAAAAAATTATTCATAATTAACAAACACGACATGTTGAATGTGTTGCAGTGCTTAAACTTAAATAGCAAGAATACAATAATTAAAAGCAAGAAAATTTAATAAAAGGAGAGTTGCATATGGGAAAGGTTTTAAAAATAAGAGAAGTAGGAGAGCCTATTCTTGAAGAAGAATGTTACGAGGTAGATATAAAAAATATAAGTAGAGATACTTTAGAGATTATAGAAGATTTAAAAGCAACTTTAGAATTTGGAACAGGATTAGGAATTGCAGCACCTCAAATAGGAGTAAACAAGAGAATAATTGTAGTAGGAGCTAAAAAAGAAAAAGTAAAGTATAATGATGCAGAAGAAATACCAATAACAGCAATGATAAATCCAACTTGGAAAAAACTATCAGAGAATACAGATATACAATATGAGGGTTGTATGAGTGTTCCAACAATTAGAGGAAGAGTGGAAAGATATAAAGACATAGAGTTAACCTATTATGATGAAAATGGTAAACAAATAATAAAAGAAATTCATGGCTTTTTTGCAAGATTAGTGCAACATGAATGTGACCATTTAGATGGAATAGTATTCTTAGAAAAAGTAAAAGGACCTAACGGATTTGCTACAATAGATAACATTAATAAGTATAATTTAAGAGATACAAAAATTTTAGAAAATAAAAAAGCATAAGAAATATAAAATGGAGAAAAGAAGAAGTAATGAAAAGACTATTAAGAATAAGCTTTAATTCAGCAATATTTTCATTAATACCAATACTTTCGTGGTTTATATTAGGACTACTAGTTGATAAAAATTTAGTAAATGTATTTACTTTAACATACCCGTTACAATTTATATGGGCATTAATGAAAAGCATATTTGCAACAGGAGCTAACATAAGTAAAGAAAAAGATAAAAATAATAATGCGGTTTTGTCTGGAATGACACTGGGGATAATAGCAGGATTTATTATATTTGGAATGTTTGCAATTAATGTAAAAAAATATATAGAATTTATGAATATGGATTATTATATTTATAAAGAGTTTGCTTTATACTCTATTATTCAATTATACATACAGTTAGTATTTTCATTTATATTAGAAAAGCTATACTTTGAAAATAAAGAAAAATTAGCTAATAAGTATTGTTTACAATTAAATATATTAAATTTTGTTGTATTAATTTTAGCTGCAATTATATTTAAAGATAAAATGCAAATTGTTATTACAACATTGGTTATAATATCTATTTATTTGGTTTATATTACAATAAAACAATATGAAAAATTTGAATTAAAAATAAAAATTTGGAATTGTAT
>CAKPGS010000013.1 GCA_934155165.1 uncultured Clostridia bacterium
TAACCTAGTTATTTTCAAAAGCTGTATTAAAATTGATATTAAAATATTCATCACTGTTTAATACATATACATAATCAAATCTATTATATAAAATTTCTTTCCATTCTTCTACATTATTTGCACCTAGTATAGCATTATTCTCATTTTTAGGAAACATTTGAGTGGTTTGAGCATATGTTGGTGTTAAAAAATATTTAAACATTAATGCATATGTATCATTTAATGCTGTTTGATGAACAGGATATACCTTAGCATCTTTATCTATATTATTTTTAACATTTTCCGCAATATTTCTAATAAAACTTACTTGCTTTTGCTTTTCTTGATTATATGCACCCGAAACAAATATTTCATTCGCTATAGGCTGGATAGGTGTAAATAACAATACTATTGCACCTATTACTATAATTGCCTTTTTATTATTAATATTATCATTTTCTTCTAAATAATAAATTGCTAATCCTGCAATTGTCATAAATACTGCAATTAAATATGTTCCTGCATATCTAAATATTGAGTTATGTATAATTCCTTCATTATTTGAGAATTGTAACAAATAAGCTACTTGTATGAAAATGAAATATAGTATTGAACTCATAAGCAATGTAATTACCATAAAAACAAATTTATTTTTATCACTTTTATCTTTTATACAAAATGTATGAATTGCAACACTTGATAGGATAAATACAACTAACCAACTTGACATTGACATATTAAAAGGCTTAGAACCAAATTGTGCCTTATCAAATAAATGCTCTATGTAATATTCTGTAGATTTAACATCTTTTTCAACGCTTTCTGTATCATATTCGTTTACTCCAGTAATAGCTGTTTTATATGCTATTCTAAGTATATATTTTATAGGATTTCCTTCATAACTTAATTTTGCTATATCTGCATTTTCTTGTACTTCTATATCTCTTTTACTAAACTCATAACTTGTATATACTTGCCAACTAATAAATGTAATGAATCCAATAAAAAATAACAATGCTATTAGAATTATCTCTTTATTAAAAATTACATTTATAAAATGTTTTTCTTTATTAATAATCTTATTTCTTATTTTTGTTAATAACTCATATATACCTAAAGATGCGCATACAATTAATAAAGCAACTATTCCTGTTGGCTTAGTAATTGATAAGACAAATGCTGCCAATCCTAATGATATATATGTAAATTTATCTTTCTTTGAAGTGAAATATTCTAAAAACATATATCCTATCAATATTCCAAGTAAAGCATCTGCATAGATTGTTGCATAAAAATATGTTTCACAAAATATTGAAGGAATAGCTAAAACTATAAATGTTGAGATACATACAGCAATTATATTCTTTATTTTTACATTTTTTAATAAACTTAATAAGCAAGAAAAACCTAGCATTTGCATTGCAAAAATTTCAATGCCTTGTTTATATTCGCCAATTACCTTGCAACAAAAATATTGAAAAATAGTTGGACTTGGTGGATATAAACTTGCTGGATAATAAAAATCCATTGTTGAATTTTCATTTAGTGCAAATGCATTTGTATAAAACATATTTTTAGAGGCCAAACTCCAATGTGTGAATTCATCCCATATATTAAACATCTTTTCATATGTTGTACAAGCAAAAACTATAAAGAAAAGTGCAAAAATTACTGCTGAAGTAGAAATTGAATTTTTGCAAAAATTCTTTAATTCTTTATTTTTTAATTTTAAAATTAGTGTAAATACACCTAATATATTGTATATAGCTACAATTAGTATTGCACCAGTTTTTAAAAAGCCTATTATTCCAAAAATATATAGAATTGCCATTATAGACATTATACTTACTGGAATTGCACTTCCAATATCTTTTTTAAAGATATTAGAAGTAAAAATTGCACCTCCATATATAGTAGTAAATAAAATAGAATATCTAAATACATTATTGTATTTTATTCCTATTAAAAAATACACTATTATTCCAATTATTGTTAAAATTATCTTGTATTTATTTTCTTTTATAAATTTTTTCATATTTTTCCCCTATTTTCTAAAGCTATTTAATATTATTGATAATGTTACTTTAATCATATATGTTACAGATTTTAAAGGTGATATTGATGAAACTCCTGTTGTTCTTTGATTCATCTCAACAGGTATTTCTTTTATTTTCTTTCCTTTTAAAATCATTTGCATTGTTGTAACAGGTTCAGGATAATCATATGGATATGAATCTACAAATTCTTTTATTATATCTTTATTTACTGCTCTATAGCCAGATGTTGTATCATATATTTTCTTTTCTGTGAATAATTTTATTATTGCAGATGTTATATTAATTCCTAACATTCTAAAAAATGTTTGATCATAGCTTGTTTTTTTAACAAATCTGGAACCAATAACCATGTCTACATCTTCTGTTGATAATATATTTATCATTTCTGAAATGTATTTAGGATCGTGTTGTCCATCTCCATCAATTTGTATTGCTATATCATAATTATTTTTGTATGCATATAAATATCCACTTTGTACGGCTCCTCCTATTCCTAAGTTAGAAGGCAAATCTAGAACTATTGCTTTTGTTTTTTTGGCTTCTTCAACAGTATTATCTTTTGAACCGTCATTTACAACAACAACATCTACATTCTCATTTTTTTGTTCAAAAACGGAATTAGCTACTTTTTCTATAGATTCAGATTCATTATATGCTGGTATTATAATTAAAGTTTTTGGTTTGTCCATTTTTTTGTTTTCCTTTTCATTATTTTTTATTTTTGTTTTAAAATATTTACCTACAAATAATAGAATTATAAAATATTCTGTCATAAAGCATGGATAAAAATATCTTTGGTCTTGAGAAGTTATTAAAAATATATATGTTCCTATATTTAATAACATTGGTAATATAAGTAAAATATTCCAAGCTTTTCCATTTTTTCTATCTCTTATTATAATTGGAATTAAGAATATAATTGAAACCATAATTGCAAATGCGGGTCTATACATCATTATATATATCTTTGATATTGATATTGTTTTATATGAATATGTTACTAATGCTCTATTTGCAAAATTAGATATTGGTTTTGTATCAAATCTTCCATTTTCCATAAAGCTTATCCATTCGTTGGTTAAAACAATTCCGTGCATTCCACCTTTTTCATGTAATGACCACCAAATTGAATTCACATTTGCCCAATGTTCAAACACAATTTTTGGATCTTTTTTTGTATATTTAACTATTATATTATTTAATTTTTCTTTGCCTTCAGTTGAATTTATCACATCACTGTGTAATTCAGGATTATACACAATTCCACTTGCTGTATATGGATTATAATTTTTCTTCCATTCTTCAATATTTAAAATTGAATTTAAGAATTCTGTTTCATCTGGTTCAAGTTGTACATCTGAATTTAGTATTGCCCCCATTGTGTGTAATATTGTTCCATTGAATATACTTCCTTCTGCTGCTACATTCTCTTGTTTTTTTACTAGAACATTTTCTGGTATTGATGCTAGTGCATAAATAACTACAAAGCATCCTATAAATATTGCTGTTACCTTTATTTTCTTTTGGTATATGATATTAAAAATTACTAATATAGCAAAAATAACTCCACCAACAGCAACTCCATTTAATCTAAACTTCATAACACATACTATAGATATAGTTGTTAATAAAATCTTTTTTATATTTAATGTGAATTTATTTCTTATTATTACATATAAGCATATAAGCATTGCCAAAAAGCTATATGAATATAATATATCTTTCCATAAGGTTATTGAATACATAAAATTTAATGGTATTATAGCTATAAAAATAGTAAATAATATTTGAAAAACTTTATATTTAGAAGAATTGTTTTCTTTTCTTATTTCTTTGCAACCCCATGTCCATATTAGAGCAAAAACTATTATTTGAACAAGAGCTGGCACCCATACTCCTCCTAATTTTGCCAAATTTCCAATAACAAAAGTATGAAAAACTGGATGTGCTGTTCTATAATTTCCACTTTCAGCTTGCAATATTTGATCTACACAATCAGAAGTCATTATCGCTGGATAAAAACCTAATAATGCAAATCCGAAAAATATTAATACTATTAAAAATATTATTAAATCTGTTTTTTCAATTTTGCTTTTTCTTTCTTTTTTATTTTTCATTTAACTTCCCTTCTTAATTAGTTATTTATAAATTCTTCTATTCTTTTATCAGATTCAGTAATATATTGTTCTTTCCAATTACTATATAATTTCATAACTAATTCTTTATTTTCCAATGTCTTTCTTATTTTTTTGTATATTTCCATAATGTCATTAGGATTGTTTATAACTATATATTGTTCTAATTCTGTATTTATAAATAAATTGCTATTTTTTCCTACTAGGCATGGAATTCCATTTTCAAAGCTTTCTAAAATAATATTAGGTACTAAATTTGAATGTGTTATGTTCAAATTTATGTCATTTTCTTTCATTCTTTCTACAATTTCATATTTGGTATTCCAGTTTGTTAGGCCTGATAATGTTAGATTATATTTTTTTGCTAAGTCTGAAATTCTGTAGTTCAAAGGTGTACAATCTAATTTAGAATTTTCAAATAAACTCACTGCACTTAATTGATTATATATATTTTCTATTTGCCTATCATATTTAAAATACATTCCAATTCTTAAGTTTTCGAAATTCACTTTTTTGTTTTCAACTTCTTTTTTTTCATTTTCTATATTTGTTTTATTTAAATAAAGCAATTTTGCATTATAGCCTTTATTTTTATAAAATTCATATAATTCTTGTTCTATAAATCCTAATTCATCAATATATTCTTTAAAATACATATCTAATATATTTTTATTTACTTCAGCATAATAACCATCGCTTAATAAAATATTATTATAATATACTATATTTTTTATTTTTATTTCTGGCTTTAATTTCTTTAACTCTTGAATAATGTAATTCCATCCTTTTGAATAAGAGTTAAATATTACTAAATTTACTTTAGTTTTCACAATTTCTTTTGCTATCATTTTAGCTTCTTTTTCAGTATATTGTTGTCTAATATCTATTATATTGTTTTCAAACTTCTTATCAAAACACTCTTTAAGTTCTGGATAGTCTGGATCGTAAATTACAATATAATTTTCTTTACAATTTTTTAGATTTTCCTTAATTCTATTTACTCTTTTATTTCTGTTAAAATATATTGAATATTTCATTCTAAAATAGTTAAATATATTTTTTATTGTTTTCTTTATAGCATCTCTAACATTAAAAATGGAATTGATGCAATTATTTAAAAATCCACCTAAGCCTAGTCCAAATTTTCTATATAACCCTATTGTTCTTCTCTCGCCTTTATCAGTCCAAGTTCCATTAAATAAATGTACCATACATGTATTTTTAGTATAAATTTTTTCAGAATAATTATAACTTAATGGATAAAAATAATCTCTTGGATACACATAAACTTCATTATTAAATATTTTTACTCCATTTTCTAATTTTTTCACAGGGTATTTTGATATACTTTTAGTAATAATTGCAGGATTTGCATAATTATATATAATATCCACATTAAAATCTTTTATATTATTATAAAAATCTAATATATCTTTTATATATGGATTATGTTTTATGTTTGTCGCTATTACTGCTGTTCCAAAATATCCGCTATCTTCATATCCAAACACAAGATTTTTATCTATTATATCTTCGACATTTTTTAAAATTTTTACATCTGTATCTAAATATAATCCTCCTTGTTCATATAAAGCATATGTTCTTACATAATCACTAACAAAAGCCCATTTTTTATTATCATATGCTTGCTTAACAAATGGAACTGAGTTAACATCAAATTTTTCCTCGTTCCATTCTATAATTTCATAATCTGGAAGCATTTTTTTCCAAGTTGCTATGCATTTTTTTACATCTTTTGGTAATTTTTTTCCACCAAACCAACAGTAATGTATTTTCTTTATCAATTTTATTCCTCCATTTATTTACCTAAAATTGCTTTTATAAATTGTTTCATATTCACCATTATTTTTCTTACATAATTTAATAATTTTCTCTTTTGTAGCTCTTTTACAACATTTTTATATTCGTTATCTTTTAAGTAATTTAAGATTCTAACTAACATCTCTTTCTGTCTTGCTGAATAATGATTTTGAATATTATTAACTAGATTATTTTTTATTATGTATTCTATAGTATTTCTGTTATTTTCAGAAAAGCCTTTTATATTATTAATAAATTCGTTTTTATTCAAATTGTAATCACTTATAAAATAATCTAACATTCTATCTATTATAAATTCGTTTATAACAAATTCATATTTTTTACAAATTTCATCTTCATTATTATTTTTACTTTTTTCTGATATAACTTTGCTTATGTTCTCACATATTTTATAAAAAGCCATTTCTAATGTATTTGTTGCAACAATAGATTTTTCTCTTTGTAAGTAATAATACATTGCATATGGAAGATATTTTATTTTATTTGTTTCTGACAATATAAATGGTGTAACGGCTGTATCTTCATATTCCTTTCCTACTGGAAATTGGTGTTCTGAATACAATTTCTTTTTTATTATCTTGTTACAAGATGAGCCGGAAATTGCACCATTTAATAATCCCGCTAAATAATCTTTTTTATAATCACTATATGCTCTTGATGCATAATCTACATTTTGTTTATTTTCGAATACTACATATACATCATAAATTATAATTTCATAGCCTTCTTTTATATATTCTCTTGCAACTTTATAAAAGTCTTTACTTATGCAATCATCTGAATCTACAACACTTATATATTTTCCTCTTGACATTTCAATTCCAACATTTTTTGTGTCTGCCAAGCCTTTATTTTCTTTTTTGGTATATACAAAATTATCTTTAAACTTTTCTGGCAAATTTTCAAGAAACTTTAATATAACTTTTTCAGAATCATCTTTTGATCCGTCATTTACTATTATAACTTCACAATCTGTATCTATTGCTTCATATACAGATTGTAAGCTTTTTTCTATATATTTTTCAGTGTTATATACTGGCATAATTATTGAAAATAGAAAGTCTTTGTTCATTTTTTCACCTACATTGTTAATTTTTTTCTACATTTTACTATAATACTACTATTTTTGCAAATATTATAAAAAAAATATCAGAATTTTCTACTTTTCGCCATTCCTGGAAAATATAGTAGAATAATTAAAACTTTATTTATGATATTTTTTACATTTTTAATATCTAGTTTTTTCTTTGTTAAATAGCTAAATAATATATAATGTTTTACTACATAAAGTCTTTTGCCGAAATTAACACCTGACATGTCTTTTTCTAATATTTCTTTAAAATATTCATAATATCCAAATGGATTTTCTTTAAATATTTTTTTAATATTTTTAGTATATCCATCTTTTTGATATTCGCATATCATTATCGGTTCATTTATGCACTTTAGTTTGTATTTTTCATCTAATTTATGATGAAGTCTTGCTTCTGTTCCAAACTTTTCATTTCTTTCTAATTTGTACTCATATTGTTTTCTAACATCTGAAAAATATACTAAAGCTTTTTCTCCATTTTCACCTTCTTTAAAATACAAATCAAACATAGTTGTTTTTTCATATTTGAATTCTTTACCTATATTATTTCTATCTTGGTCAAATTTCAAAAAGCACATTGCATATAGTTCTTTATCTGTTTTGCATTTTTCGTATTCTTCATTTATTAATTTAAAACTATTATCTGCAAAAAAATCGTCTGAATCGCACTCTACAATTAAATCTCCTGTTACTCGTTTCATTAAATTGTTTAATGCTTTCATTTTCCCGCTATTTTCTTGAAAATAATATTTAATTTTCAAATTTGGATATTCTTTAAATTTACCTACTACCTCTTGAGTATTATCCATTGATCCATCATCCATTATTAGCCATTCTATTTGTATATTATCTTCTAAATTTCTAGCTATGCTGTCATATAAACGTGGTAGCAGTTTTACCCTATTATATGTTGATGTTAATATTGAAATTTTTAGCATTAGAATTATCTCCTTTTATTCTTCTATTAATTTACAAATTTGTTCAATTATATTTCTGTTATCATATAGTTCTTGTGAATGTTTATTTTCAAGGTTATTATCATTATTCGTTAATATATTTTTTAAGCCTTCATAAATTCCTTTTTCTGTATTTTCGAATATTTTTCTTTTATTGTAATTTTCTACTGTTTCTCTTGCTGCTGTATTTGTTATTAAAATATATTTATCTAATATTTTTGCTTCTTCTAATACCATTGGGTATCCTTCAAAATATGTTAGTAAACAAAAGTAATCCGCTTCTTTTATATATGGATATGGATTTTCCTTTTTTCCTAGTAAATGAAATGTAGCTTGTACATTTTTTTCTTTTATTAAGTTTTCTAAGTCGGCTTTTTTAGGTCCATCTCCTACTATATAAAAATTATGTATTAAACCATCTTTTATTAATTTACTATGTACATTTATTAATCTATCTACTGCCTTTTGCTCTACTAATCTACATACAGATACAAAATTTGTTGTTGTATCATCAAAATTAACTTCTACTTTACTATTTGATTTTTTCAGAACTTCATCTTTTTCTATAAAATTATATATAACGTTTTTGTTATTTTTCGTTTTATATGTACTTTCAAATTTCTTCAAGTTATCATTACTAACAAATACAAGCGTACCATATTTTTTGTATATAAATTTATCAATAAAAGCTTTTAATTTAGATTTACAGCTTTTTCCAAATACTTTTGAAATATCATTATGAACCCAAGCTATTTTCCTTTTTTTATCTTTTCCAACTGAAAAAATTCTTGTAATTGGCCCTTCTAAGAAAGCTATTTCTTTGTCAAACTTTCTCCATATATATGTTTTGTATAGAAATTTATTGCAGAATAACATTTTGAGTGCCATATACTTTTGTTCAAATTTACTTAATTCATCATATCTTTTTTTGCATATATGTATTAATTTTATTTTATTAGATAATTCCTTTTCTAGTTCACCACCAGCATATAAGCAAAAAATTGTAACATCGTATCTATAACAAAGTCTATTTACTATATCTACTAAAGTTCTTTCTGCTCCACCAAGTGTTAAACCAGTAATACCAAAAACAATCTTCTTCATTTATCTACCTCAAATTCTTATAGAACACAATTAATTTATATTTTAAAACGAGTTCGACCCGACTATTACATATAATTAGAGACCGTGGCTCAAAAGTATGAATATTTTATCTGTCTTAAAACGTTTGGAGAACGGAATTTTAAAATAAAATTAATTGTGTTATTTATAATAAATTTATTATAAATTTATTAATAGATTTTAAATACAAATTTTTAAATGATTTTGTACTATTTAAATATTTATTTTGTTTCCAATGAGGAAACTTTTTATTTAGATTTTGCCAAGTCAATTTTATTAATGCTTTTCTTACTTTTTTATCTTTTACCTTTGTAATTCTTTTTAATGAACTACATAGTAAAATTCTTGTATATGAATATTCTAATTCACTTCTATATTCATTAAAAATATTATTTTCTATATAATAGTTCAAAACATTTTCCCATATTTTAAATATTTCACCTGTTCTTTCGTTTTGAGTATTTGCTATTGAACTTTCTCTTTGTACATAATGTACAAGTTCTTCTTTTACAAATGAAATTTTATCTAAATATGGGACTATTTTATAAAAGAATTCAATATCTTCATATCTTAATCCTTCAGGAAATGTAATTTTTGTTTTTTCTATAATGTCTTTTTTTATAATTTTATTCCAAGCTACTACTCTTGCTTCTACAATAGCTTCTTTTTTACTAGAATACATTTTTCCTATATCTTCTCTTTTTTTATTTGGATACTCCCATATAAAATCGCACTCCACCATATCACTTTTTTCTTCTATAGCTTTATTATACATCTTTTCGTACATAGTAATTTCAACATAATCATCTGAATCTACAAAGCCTATGTACTCTCCTTTTGCATATGGTATTCCATAATTTCTAGCACTTGAAAGTCCTCCATTTTCTTTTTCAAGATATACTATATTTTTATATTTATTTAAATATTTTTTTATTATTTCTTTTGAACCATCTGTAGAGCCATCGTTTACTATAATTATTTCAATATCTTTTAATGTTTGATTTACAAGTGAATCTAAACATCTTTCTAAATATTCTTCAACATTATACACTGGAACTATAACACTTACTTTAGGCATTTTCTATTTCTCCATCTTTTAAATTTTCATCAAAGAATTCCTTGTACTGCAATGAGATTGTTTTCCAATCCCATTTTTTTATTTGTTCCAAATTTTCCTTTGATAATTCTTCAAAGTATTCTTTATTTTCTATCAACTTTTTCAATTTACTTTTTAAACATTCTTTCGTTCTTTCTTCCATTATAAATTCTTTTTGTTTTTCTCCGAATGCTTCAGGTACAATGCCAACATCTGTTGATATAATAGGTATTCCACATGCCATCGTTTCTAATACAGGAGCTGGTGTTCCTTCTGTTTTCGATGCACATATATATACATCTACACTATTGTAATATTCCGGCATTTTTTCGTGAGGAATCATTCCTTCGTTTCTATCTGCAAATTTTTCCTCAATATTGTATCCTTCTTCTTTTAGCTCTTTAATAGCTGGTTTTATAATCTTATTTAAGCCTTTTAAATCTGCATCATTTTCTGAATCTGTAAATTTGCTATTTCCTGCCCAGCCTATTCTTATATTATTATCTTTTCTTTCTTCTTTTTTCTTATAAAACATATTTAAGTCTACGCCATCATGTATAACACACTTAGGACTTTTTATATTGGGAATATTATTGTATATCTCTTTAAGTTTTTGGGATGTTACGATATAATTTTTTACATTTGATAAAATTAATTCTGTTGTTTTTTCTTCATCTTCAGTTAAGAAAAGGTGATCACATATAGTTGTTGTAATTATATTATTTGATACAAACTCATTAGAAAATTCTTTGAATTCATAGCCTAAATTTTTAATATAGTCTTTTGCAAAATCGCTATAAAGCCAATATATATGCCCTCTCCATAAGAAATGGACTAAATCATATTTTTTAGATAAAATCATTATTTTTACTATGTTATCTTTGAACATTTCTAATGTAACTACATTTATATCATAAAACTCTTTTAAATTTTCTTTTAATTGATAAGCAATATTTCCTAAGGCCCATTCTTCATTATCAACAACTAATAATATTCTTTTTTTCATTTTTATTTTCTCCTAATAATATTATTTAACTTATTCGCAAACTTGTAGGTTCTTGAGTATTTTATTTTTTCTAATTCACTATAAGTTTTTTCATACTCATTTTTTAAATATATGTTATCTTTTCTCAAAACTTCATATTCTTCTTGTATTTTTTTCATTTTTGATAATAAAATTTTATTTTCTTCTTCTAATTCCAAATTTATTATCTCTGTTTTTTCTTCTCTAGACATTTTCATACATTCACCTCATTTTCAAATAAAGTTTTATACTAATATTTAATAAAATCTTTTTTATTAATTGTTTTAAATTTCTTGCTTTTATATTTTTTACTATTTTTTTCTTTTTTATTTCTTTAATATACTCTTTTTGCTCTGTTCTGTCTAGTTCATTAGTCTTTAATAATATGCAATTTGTATAAAACATTTTTATATTTTCTTTTGTTTTTTTCTCTAAATTTATGCTTTTAATTTCTTCTAACATATTATCATAATGTTTTAATAAATCATAAGCTTTTTTCTTACTTTTAGTATTATCTGTAACAATACTATTTTCTCTTTGAATATAGTAATAGCCATAATTTTCTGTTGATACAACAGTTTTAGCTTTTGCAATTGCTATAGGAGTTAGGCCAAAATCTTCATGATATAAATTTTCTGCATACTTAAAATTATTTTTTGTCCAGAATTCTCTTCTATATAAGTATAACCAAGCTGGTTCAATTAATATATCTTTTGAATATAATTTGTTGAATGCTTCTTCTCCAGTAGATACTTCAAAGATTGGCCCACAAATTCTCTCTATTTTTCCATCTTGATATTTTTTTATGGTTTTAAATTTTATTAAATCTATATTTTTATCTATATACTCTTCTAATTTTGAAAATAGTTCTTTATCTATATAATCATCTGAATCGACAAATGCAATATACTTTCCTTTTGCTTTTTCTAATCCATAATTTCTAGCACTAGATAATCCACCATTTTCTTTTTTATAATACTTAATCATATCCGGATATTTGTTTTCGTAATCTTTAATTATTTCTTCAGAATGGTCATTAGACCCATCATTAACCACTATGATTTCTATATTTTTCATAGTTTGATTAACCAATGAGTCTAAACATTTTTTTATATATTTTTCAGTATTATATACAGGTACTATTACACTTATTTTATACATAATTATTACCTTTTTTCTTTTTATAATTCTTCTGCAAAGCTTTTTTGTAATTTATTAAATATAGCATAACCAACAACAAATAAAGCTACAGATATTGCAAATATAATTGCTAATGTTTGAAGCTCAGGCATTCTTTGATAATAAAAAATGTCTCTGTATGCATTTAAAATATGTGCCATTGGATTTAATGTTATTATAAAAGAGAAGTTTGCAGGTATTGTATCTGCTGAATATGCAATAGGTGTTGCATAAAATAACATCATCATAGCTATACTTATTAAATGTTCTAAGTCCCTTAAAAATACTGTTGCACTTGATACTATAAATGCTACCCCTATTGAAAAGATATATTGTATTAATAGTATTACAGGATAAAATAATATGTATTTAGATATTCCCATTCCTGAAAATAGTACAAATGCTAAAATTATTATTGTTGAAATTAAAAAGTTTACTAATTGACTTGTAACAACTGATATTGGCAATATTTCTCTTGGAAAATATACTTTTTTTACTATGTCTCCATTTGCAATTATTGTTCCAGTTGATTGTGTAACTATTGTTGTAAAATAGTTCCATGGTATTAATGCTACACACAAAAATATAACATAATGTTCTTGTGTATTTCTAAGTATTAAAGGAAATATTATTGCATACACTGCAAGTTGTAATAATGGATATAAAAATGACCATAATACACCTAAAAATGAATGTTTATATTTTCCTCTAATTTCTTTTTTTATATTTGTTTTTAACAATTCTCTATATTGATATATATTTTTAAACATTTCTATCATAATATTTTTCCCTTCTATGCTGTAACTTTTAAATATTCTGGAACAACTTCTTTTGCAGTTCCATCCATTTTTATTTTTCCGTTGTAAAGCCATACTGCTCTATCGCAAAATCTTTCAACAGCTCCCATTGTATGTGTAACTATTACAATTGTTTTTCCTTCTGCTTTTAATTCTTCTATTTTTTTGAAACATTTTTCTTGAAAATGTTGGTCACCAACAGACAGTATTTCATCAACCAATAAAATTTCAGCATCAACATTTATTGCAACAGAAAATGCAAGCCTCATATACATACCAGATGAATATGTTCTTACTGGGTTATCTATAAAATCTTTTAATTCTGAAAATTCTATTATTTGGTCTAATCTAGCATCTATTTCTTTTCTTGTTAATCCAAATATTGAAGCATTGAAATAAATATTTTCTCTTCCAGAAAAATCCGGGTGAAACCCTGCTCCCAACTCAAGAAGTGATGTAAGTTTTCCATTTGTTTCAATTGTTCCTTTTGTAGGATAAATTATTTTAGTCATTAATTTTAATAGTGTAGATTTCCCGCTTCCGTTTGTCCCTATTAAACCTACAACCTCGCCTTTTTTTATATCTAGACTAATATCATCTAAAACTGTTCTTTCTTCTTTGTTTTTTGACCTATTCCAAAACAATAATTTTTCCTTTATTGTATTTGTCTTATCAAAATAAACATTGAATTTTTTTGTTACATTTTTAACACTAATAACTGTTTGATTATCTTTATTCATTATTTTTTCTCCCTTAGTTTTTGTATCTTTGATATTATAACACACAAGATAAGTATGTCAAATTGCTAATTAATGATTTTTTCTAATTTTTGTATATTTATTTCGTTATACTTCTTAAAATCAAATTTTTCTTTATTTTGTATTTTAGAATTTATTGCCATTTCCATGTTTTGAGCTATATTATTTATATCTTTACTTGTTATAATTCCATAGTTATTACCAATTATTGTTTCGCTATCTGACACATTAGTTGTTATTACAGGTAAATTTAATATCTTAGCTTCGTTATAAACCACTGGAAATCCTTCATATTCTGATGTTAATATTAAATAATTACTTACTTTAAAATATGGATATGGATTTTTCTTTTTACCCAAAAAAATAACATACTTCTCTAATTCATAATCTTGCACCATTTTAGTATATTGTTTTTTATCTTTTCCATCTCCAATAACTACTACCTTGAACAGTACATTTTTTTCCTTTAATATTTTTGCACTTTCAATAATTCTGCTTACCTTTTTATCTTTTTCAGTAAGTCTTCCAACATATAAGAAAGTAGTTGTATTATCTTCTTTCTTTTCTGCAATATTTTCTTCAGAAAGTTTTAATATTTTATTGTAGTCAATTATATTATTTATTACTATACTTTTTTCTCCAAACTTTGCAAATTGTTCTATAAAAGCATTTTTAGCATCATTTGATACAAATATTATTTTTGAAAATTGTTTAATATTTAATTGTTCAAAAAATTTATTAAATTCATTTTTATCATTGTTAAAAAGAGTCATATAATTTGAGTGTACCCAAAGTACACTATTTTTTGAAGCTGTTCTTGCAACAAATGAACCTGGCAAAGAATATGTAGCATAGCTTGCTGAAAAATCGAATTTATTTTTATATTTTAATATAAATTTTGTTCTTTTTGCTAGGTTTATAATTTTTCTTAAAAAAACATTTTTATTATTACTAGGTGAGTATTCTATAATTTTTATTTTTTTATCTATATCTTCTAAAAATATTCCCTGTTTTTTTTCTAAAACAAGTGTTATTTCATATTGTTTTTTTGCAAGTTCATTTAGAAGTGTAACTAATGCTGTTTCTATTCCGCCAACATCAAGTGAATATGCTGAAAACAGTAACTTTTTCATTTATTTTACCTCTTATTTTTTTCTTTTGTAATTTTATATTGAAACACTATATTTGTCAAGAAAAATAGACACGTTTCCCACGTGTCTACATTAATTTTATATTTCCATTTGTGTTCCTAAAAAACTTGCTGCAGATTGTGCAACTTTTTTCTCTACATCATTCATTTTTGTTCTTGGCTCTTTTGATATTAATATTACTGTTCCAATGGCATCTCCATCTGAGATTATAGGATATACTATTTGTGAATTAAATTTTCTTTCTTTGTTATCATTTTTTACTATTGGAACTGAAACATCGTTGTTTTCATTGCTTGTATATACTTCTTTGTCTTCCATTATTTGTTCTACTTCTTGGCTTAAATTCTGTTCTAATAATTCTTTCTTTGCTCCACCTGATACAGCAATTACAGTATCTTTATCTGTTATGCATGCAATGTGTCCTGTTGTTTTTGCAAGCGTTTCTGCATATCCTATTGCAAATTCTGAAAGTTCGCCTATTGGAGAATATTTCTTTAAAATTACTTGACCTTCTCTATCTGTAAATATTTCAAGTGGGTCTCCTTCTTTTATTCTTAATGTTTTTCTAATTTCTTTTGGAATAACAACTCTACCTAAATCATCAATTCTTCTTACAACACCTGTGGCTTTCATAAATTTCCTCCTTTTATTTTTGCTCTTTTTTTATGTCTATTTTTATTTTGTCAAAAAAGGAAATTTTTATTCAAAAATTATTTTTATAAATATAAAAAATAGACGACCATTAGTCGCCTATAAATTTCAAAAATAAAATTTGTTATTATTTAATATTTTTCATTATTTCATTATAAATACTATTTGCATTTAATCCGTTCATTTCTTTTATTTGGCTATATGTTCCATAGCCTTTTGCAAAGCAATCTTTTAATCCTATTTTTGTCAATTTGCAATTAAGATTATTAGTTGCTACAACAGCTGCTATACTATCTCCAAGTCCACCTATGATATTATGTTCCTCTACACTATATATATTTTTTTGTTTTTTTATTTCTTCTATTATTGAAGTTTCATCTATTGGTTTAATAGTTGAAATATTTACAACTTTTGCGTTTATATTGTTTTCTACAAGTTTTTCTCTTGCCTCCAATACTTCTGAAATTATACTTCCAGTAGAAAATATTGTAATATCTTTACCTTCCTTAATTACATTATTTTTACTTACTTCAAATTCAAAATCTTCTTCATATATTTCTTTTTCATTTCCCATACCAATTCTAATATATACCGGTCCTTTATGGTTATATGCATATTCCATGCATTTTTCAACTTCCTTTGGTGATGCAGGAGATAAAATAACTAAATTTGGAATTGCCTTTAAGGCTGAAATGTCTTCAGTTGTATGGTGTGTAGGTCCTAATGTTGACCAAGAAATTCCACATCCCATTCCTATTAATTTTACATTTTTATTTTGCAAGCAAATATCATCTCTAACAAATTCGTATGATCTATATGCAATAAATGCATTTGTAGTATATACAAATGGAATTTTTCCACAACTTGCTAAACCAGAAGCTGCAGCAACTTTGTTGTTTTCACTTATACCAAAATTAATACATTGGTCAGGAAATTCACGTGCTATCATTTCATCATAATCTGTTCCACTATCTGATAAACAAGATATTACATTTTTATCTTTTTTTATTAAATTATATAATGATGTTATATATGCTCTTTGCATTTTTTTATTTCCTCCTCTGTGATATTTAATTCCTTCATAAATACTTTTAATTCTTTTTTACTTGGCAATCTCCAATGCCATCTTGGATCATTTTCAACTATAGAAACACCTTTTCCTTTTGTTGTATTTGCAATTATAACCATTGGTTTTTCTGTGTTATTCTCGCTTCTTAAAACATTTTCTAGTTCATTCACATTATGTCCATCAACTTCTTTTACAGCACAACCAAAACTTGTAAATTTTTCTTTCCAGTTTGTAATTCCCATTACTTCTTCTACTGTACCCATCTTTTGAATTTTGTTACAATCAACAATTATTACTAGATTGTCTAATTTCTTTTTGGCAGCCATCATCACAGCTTCCCATACAGTTCCTTCTTCACATTCTCCATCTCCAAGTATAACATAGACCTTTTCTTTTCTGTTATCTATTTTTTTAGCTATTGCCATACCTACACCTATAGATAATCCATGTCCTAATGAACCTGTTGTAGCTTCAACTCCAGGGATTTCTGGAATAGTTGGTTCTCCGCCTAATATAGAACCAGGTTTTGAAAAAGTTTTTAAAACTTCTTCATTAAAAAATCCAGCTTTACAAAGTATTGTATATAAAGCTAAGCTTCCATGTCCTTTGCTTAATATTAGTCTATCTCTTTCTTCATAATTAGGATTTTTAGCATCATAATTTAAAACCTTTTTTATATACAATGTATATAATATTTCCACAAGTGAAAATGCAGAAGCAATATGTGCAATACTTGCTGAATAAGCAGTTAAAAATATCTTTTTTCTTATATTTAAGATTTCTTCTTCCATTTTTTCCTCCCTACTAATTAAATAATGTTAATGTATCAGAATCTAGTCCTGAACCTCCCATATAAGGCATTTCGTTTATTTTCTTCATATCTTCATCTTTAATTTCAAAGTCAAATATACTTAAATTCTCCATCATATTTTCTATTTTTGTACTTTTAGAAATTGGTATAACATTATTTTGTGCACACCATCTAAGGCATAATTTTGCAACAGATACATTGTATTTATTAGCAATTTCCTTTAAAGCTTCTCTTTTTAACATTTTTCCAGAACCTAAAGGACTCCATGCTTCTACTACTATTCCATTTTCTTTACAATATTCTGTTGTTTCATTTTGCATAAATCCAGGATGAAATTCTATTTGATTAACCGCTGGTTTAACATTACAATTTTCCATAAGGCTTTCTAATTGATGTTTTTTAAAATTACATACACCAATATTTTTAACTAATCCTTCTTTTTGTAAAAATTCAAATGCCTTCCATGTTTCTTTATTAATTTCTTTCCAATTTTCATATAAAGCTGGCGATGCAGGCCAATGTATTAAATACATATCTAAGTATTCGCATTTTAAATTTTCTATTGTTCTTTTGCAGGCGTTTATAATATTTTCGTATCCTCTATCTGCATTCCATAACTTTCCTTGTATGAATAATTCTTCTCTTTTAATATCTAATTTTTCTATACTTTTACCTATTGTTTCTTCATTGTTGTACGCATAAGCAGTATCAATTAATCTGTATCCACATTTAACGGCATTAATTACTGTTTCAATAGTTTCTTCATCATTAGGTAATTTCCATGTTCCAAAACCTATTTGCGGAATATTATTTTTTATCTCCACTATAATAGCTCTCCTCTCCAATTATCGCATTAATTTGTTCTTTATCATTTAAAACATTATTTTCCCAATCTGACATTATATTATTCCAATCTGAATAATTACTATCATTTCTTCTATCTGGAATTTCATATTTGCTTTTTATAAATTTAGCTAAAAAGTTTGTATATTTATCTGCACCATAGTAATTAACATGATTTTCATTATAAAAGTCTACAGAATAATCTAAATTCATCTCTTTTGCATATTCATTTGAATCTAAGAAATCAAATCCTGCATCCTCAATAATATTTTCTACATAATTGAAGTTAGTCTTATGCTCCTTTGTTTCTATGTATGGAGAAACTACAAAAAGTACATTTTTATTTACAGTTTTTAAATACGCAATTAAATCGTTCAATATTTCTGTAGTGTCATCTGAAACTGGTTGTATTTCTTCTGTTTCAAAGTCTTGCTTTTCCATAGGTTCAGCCTTTGCTACAAAGTAAAATCCCTTGTTTTTATTTTTATATCTATCTGTAACCCTTCTTAAAGCATTTTTCACAGTTGAGTTTGTCTTGTTAGTATGGTATAAATCCAAATCTGAATAATATGATGCCTCATCTTCTCCTAAAAATCTATTTACATTCTTTCTTATAAAATCTACTTTATTTTTTCCAAGTTTCATTCCAGTTAGTACATTTCTATACGCAACTGCTGTTGGTGGTTGATCAACATCTCTATATTGAAAAGCTCTTGCATCAATAACTATAAGATTTGGATCTTGTGTTTTTAGCATTTCTTTAACCATATATTTATATAATTCAGGTTGAATTGTATTTGCTCCATAATCATATGATGCAATTCCATAATTTTTATAGGCATCTAAAGGAGCCCAGTACACAAATGAAGCTGAACCACCAATATATACCATATCTAATGAATCCTTTTTTTCGCTATAAATTCCCCTAATATTTTGTAGGTCAACTGCTTCAGGATGCTTTAATTCTGTTAAAAAACTATATAATATAAAAAATACAAGTAGAAATGCAATTATTTTTATAATATTGATTATATTTTTCTTCATTTAATTAAAATCCTCCATAAATAAAATCTACTGCACTATAATTTGGTCCATAGCATCCGCATAGTAAAATAATAGATATAATTATCAACATAAATATCCATCTAAATAAAAAGTTTTGTTCTTGAAATTTTTCTATTGCATTTATCTTTTTATAATTTAATAAATCAACTATAAATACAAGTACAAGCATTAATACAATTACTACTGGGTGACTTAATGCAAGATTTGCTTTTATATTAATATCTGGTAATTTGAATATATTTTTCGCTATTTTAAAGAAATCCTTTAAATGTTCACCGCAAACAAATAGCCATACCAAACACATAAATAAGAAAGTTCTGATTGATTGGAATAACCTAAAACTAAAACATTTTGTATTTATATGTAATAATTTATTTAATTTTTCTGGAATATCACTAAATAATTCTCCAACTGCAAGATAAATCCATGGTAATATTCCTGCTGCAAAGATATATTTGTATGATGCCCCATGCCATAATCCTATAAATAACCATAAAATTAAAATAGCTGTAATAGTTGGAATTTTCTTTCCTGTTTTCTTTCCAAATATTTTTTTACATTTTTTACCAAAGTTTTGGAATAAAGATGATTTTAGTAATGGGTACATAATGTAATCTTTTCCCCATAATCCAAGCGAAATGTGCCATCTTCTCCAAAATTCTGAAAGATTTTTGGAGAAAAATGGACTATCAAAGTTCTCTGGTAATTTAACTCCATACATTTTAGAAGCTCCTATTATAATGTCCATACATCCAGAAAAATCACAATATATTTGTATTGCATAACAAATTACGCCATAAATTATAAAAATGCTATTATATACTTCGTAATTTCCAAAAACTTTTGTTACAATAGCTGATAAAGCATCAGCTATAACAAGCTTTTTCATCAATCCATATAGTATTCTATAAAATCCTTGATATATATTATTCCAGTCTAATTTCTTTTCATTAAAAAATTCATCCTTCATTTGAGGATACCTAATAATTGGTCCTGAAATCATTGATGGATAATAGCAAGCAAATAAAGCATATTTAAGTATATTTTTTTCTGCTTTACAAGTTGTCCAATATACATCTACAACATAACTAATTAAAGATAATGTATAATATGAAATTCCTAATGGTGCTATAAAATTAAATGTTCCAAACTGCAAGTCCATATCTAAAACGCTTAAAAACATATTTCCTGTTAATGGAAATATATTTACATATTTTAACATAAATAGTTGTGAAACTATTCCAAATAATGTAATGATTAAGGTTATTTTTTTAGTTTTTTGTTTTTTACACCTTTCATCAATAATTCTAGCTCCTACATATGTTATTATAATTCCAGAAATTAAATATAATCCTAATTTCCAAGAACATGCTTTAACAAAGAAATAGATACTAGCTCCCAAAAGAACTAGCCATCTATATTTCTTTGGAAATAAATAAAATACAATCAAACTAGCAAATAAAAAAAATAAAAATTCAAATGTTACAATTGACATATTCCCTCTCCTATTTCTTAATCTGTAACTCCAACTTTCATAGTTCCTCTAACTACTTTACTTTTGGTGTTATCTTCTATTGTATATTTCAAAGTAATTTGCTTAAATCTCTCATCTTTGCTCACAACTTTTGCATTTACCGTTAATGGCATTTTAGATAGAAATACTGGTTTCGCAAATTTAATTTCAACCTCATGTATTAAACTTTTTTTACCAGGCAAATACATTCCAGCTAATGTAGAAAGTATGGAAGCAGAAAGCATTCCATACACTACATTTTCATTATAACCTTTTTCTTTAGCATAGTTTAAATCACAATGTAAAGGATTCAAATCTCCAGTAATTTCACGAAATTTTTGCATTTTTTCTTCATTGATTTCGTATTCAAATGATACTTTTTGATCTAATTCTATTTCTTCAAAAGAAAAGCAATTCATTATATTCTCTCCTTTATAATTTGAACCATTTCTCCAACATTTTTCATTGTTGTTACTTCATTCATATTAAATTTCATTCCAAAATGATTTTCTATTGCTACTACTAAATTAATATGTTCTAAGCTGTCCCAATCTTCTATATCTTTTGCTGTAGTATCAGCTGTAACATGAATTGATTCATCATCAAATACATCTTGAAATACCTCATCTAATTCTTCATAAATTTTTTCTTCACTCATAACTATTCCTCCACCTTTATAAATTTATTTTTATTATTATAATTTTTATCAATTACAAATTTCCATTTTGTATTTCCTTCACTGTCTTCTTCTATTTTTTCGAATCCTTGTAATTCATAAAAATTTTTAACCATTTTATTTTTCATAGTAGGATAATAATATCCATATATTTCTTTTATTCCATTTTTTGTAGCATTATGAACTAAAGTGTCCATCATTGCATATTCCATATCTCTTTTTAGAACTCTACAACTCATTATCCATAAATCTATATTTAATTTTTCATTTTCTTTTTTACCAATTATAACAGATACAACTCCATTATCTCCAAATGAATCTTCTAATTTACCATAAAGCGTTATATATTCATCTGAATTAGCTACTTCTTCAATTTCAGCTTGAGTATAACGTTTTGTAGTTAAATTAAATTGATTACTTTTATTTGTAAGTTGAGCAATTCTTGACATATACATAGGTATAAAATTCTGTATTTCAGCTTTCATTTCTAATGATTTTAAATAATCATCATAATTTTCAAATGTACTCAATTTATTTTTTCTTTCAATATTTTGCTTGTACATTTTAGTTTTTTTAATATCATCATTAGATAAATTAACTACTTCAAAGAATCCAGAATTATCTAAAGTTTTGATATAATTGTCTACTTTTTCCATCTCTGGCGTTCTTACATCTGGTATGTTTTTATTAATTATTGCTCTTTCTGCCGGATTATCATCAACAAATACTAAACTATCTACTCCTAAATTTAATTCATTTGCAATTTCTTTCATATTTTGAGATTTTGGATTCCAATTAGCTTTTATTGAAACAAAATCTTCTGGCTTTAATACACTATCAACTCTGTTTAGTCCAGCTAAAGCATTTTCCATTTCATTTTTGCTATTTACATTTAATATAATTCCTATTTGTTTATGCATTTTTAAGTATTCTTGAAATTCTAAATAAGCTTCTCCTTCTGCAGTTTCTTGTCCTAATGCAATGTTTTCTACACCATCATCGCCAATAATTCCGCCCCATAAGGTATTATCTAAATCAAGTACAAAACCTTTTTTATTTTTACCATATATAGCTTTAATTATATTGGCAACATTATAAGAAAGAGTTGGTATTGCAGATATACTCATAGCATATTTATACATGTACCAATAAAATTGATCAGCCCATTTGTCAAGTCCAAATTGTGCAGATTGATAGTTAATATCATTAATAAAGAAGTTCTCATTTGATTCTGCATATTCAGCAAATTTAAGATTCAATTTTGTAATATAATTTACTTTACCATAAATGCTTGTTGCATCTTTATTTCCCATTAGTCTGTAAAAAGGATACTCAAAATTATTTTGAATAATTGGACAATGGTAAACCTCTTTTAAATGTTCCCACATAACATAGAAATTATTAAATTCGTTTTCAATTTTATTTTCAACTTCTTTGGCACTATCACTTGTTTCAGGAAATTCTTTAATATTTCTATTTGTAGTATGTATAAAAATTATATCTGGTTTAAATTCTTCTAGTTCTTTATTTTCAAACATTGCATCTTGCCAATATTGATTATATTCTGATTCATAGAAATTTGGCTTTATTCCATAGTTTAACAAGAAAAGTTCCAATATAAGTTTTATATCACTTGTTGTTGATCCTCCTAATATTGCAATATTCTTTTCTAAAAACTTTTTACTATCATCTTCTAGCAATTTTTTCTTTAGTGATTTTTTCTTTTTTACAATATATTCACTGTCAAAAGGATATTCTAATTCTTTCATATTTGCTCCTTATTATTTTTTTCACATTATAATGTATTCTTATTAAAAGTTCAACCTTTTTCTTTATTCTTCTCTTCTTCCTAAGAATGATGTTTTATATTTATCTAAAATATAGCCCAATTCTTTAGAAAAGTCTTTTAACATTACAATTTTTATTGAAATGTCTTTTCCATGGATATAATCATCCATTATTTGTTTTAATTGTTTTATGTTTTTCATTTCTGGTTCTATTTCTTTTGTGTATTTTTCTGCTCTTTTTACCATTTTTTCTTTTATAGTTACTATATCTTCATTGCTTGCACATGATATTCGTTGAAAGATTTGGTATGCATCGTAATACTTGAATATTGGAACATTCATACATTCTTTATCAAATTTTTCGTAGAATACTTCCATTTTCATTGGAATGTATTTGAATATTTCTTCTGCTTTTTCTCTAAGCATTTTTTCTTTTAATGTTAAGTTTAGCTCATTAAATTGTTTTAAAATTTCTTCCATATCTTCATTCATTTCGCCATCTACAGTAATTTTAGTTAGTTCTTCTTCAACATTATCACAATATTTTGATTTTAACGAAGATATATTCATACCATTTAAAAATACACTTTTTATAGTTTTTGTATCATACATAATTAATCCTTTTTTAGCAAAGTAATTAAAGTATGCATATAATTTAACTATATCTATTAACTCTAGTTCACCATTTTTTACATTATTTAATATAACATCCATTGCAGGTGCAAACTGATCATCTGGTATTTTCCAGTATTCTTCTGTAAGTAATCTTTTATAAGCTGGAAGCTTGTCTAAATCTACTGTATTAATAATAACTTCCATATCCATTTTAAAAGTTTTCATATCAAAGATACGTGTACGCACATATTTTTCAATAAATTTAAAAAATCTATATTCAGCTTTAAAGTTATAATAATAATTGCTATCAAATTCTTTTATATAGAATTGTCTATTATCTGATAAAACTCTTGATGATACTAATATTGACTTATATTCTTCGTTACTATCTATATTAATAAACTTATCTTTTGTAATTTTTCCTGCTTTTATTTCAAAAGAAACAGCTATTGTGAAAATAAGCATTGTTTGCAATACTCTATTACTTGTATTAGGATAATTTTTGCTTACCATTTCAAATATCTTTTTAAAGTCATTTAATGCATGTTTTAATATACGCAAATTTCGTGTTCCACTTTTATTAAAGGTTGAAATAATTAAGCTTGTATTTTCTCTTAGAAATCTTATTAACTCTGGTGAATTTTCATATCTCATAAGAAGTCCATTTATTATATAGTTAAATTCTGGCGCATATTCAAAAGTTTCGCCTATTAGCTTTTCTTTTATTCTTTCATATTCATTAGCTTTATCAAAAACATATTCTATTTTATCTTTTATTTGTTCAACCATTGGTTTATCTGTTTTGGTTAAAGCTCCTTCTTTATCTAAAAGGTATGTTGCAATAAAAGTTTTCATTTCT
The DNA here is from genome assembly GCA_934155165.1 of uncultured Clostridia bacterium. Classification (GTDB taxonomy): domain Bacteria; phylum Bacillota; class Clostridia; order TANB77; family CAG-508; genus Merdicola. Next base: position 25,079 of record CAKPGS010000013.1, read on the forward strand.
ACATTTGAATTTTTTATTTTTGTAGATAGTTCTTTTTCATTACATATAATAATTGTTTTTATATGGTCATGTTCAACGAAATTATTTATATATCCTAAAATATCTATAACATCTACATTTGCTCTTTCTAGGTCATCAAAGCACAATATTTTATCATCTGTAGAGAAAAATTTAGCATAATCTATTTTATCTCCATTTTGTGTAACTCCAAAAAAGTTTGCCATATCAAGTCCTGTTTTAGCATATTCAGGAATTGATGTTTGACCGTGAGTATTCATATATTTTCTAAGGTTTTTATCCATTAATTGCGTTGTTTCTATAAATATTTTTTTGCTTATATCTTCTAAATTAGAAATACCATATAAAGACATATAAATTGTTGTATATTGCTTTCCATTTATTTGCATAGATTCTATTTTATTGCGAACTTTATGGTTCCAAAAATAAGTTTTTCCACTTCCCCATTCTCCATTTATCATTATGGCATAGTCTGTATAATCTGACCTTATGTAATCTAAAATGCTTTCAACTAAATCTTCCATACGTGTTCCTCCTATTTTTAATCTTTCGCTATTGTTAATATACCAACTTGTTTTGCACCTGCATTTTTTATTAATTTGCTACATTCTTTGGCTGTACTGCCTGTTGTATATACATCATCTAATATGAGTATTTTTTTATTTTTAATTACAGTTTCATTTTTTACAACATACGCTCCATTTAAATTGCTTTTTCTTTCTGCTTTATTCAATGTGCTCTGTGGAGCTGTGTTTTTTATTTTAAAAAGGACATCGTTTTTAAGCTCTAAATTTTCAATATTACTTGCTAATTCCTTTGCTATAAGTAGAGTTTGGTTATATCCTCTTTCTTTAAATCTTTGTTTTGAAATTGATACTGGAATGATTATATCATAACTTTTTATAAATCTATATATTTTTTTATTTTTTAACATAATTTGAACAAAAAACTTATATAAATATGCTTTATCTCTAAATTTATATTGTATAATTTTTTCTCTTATTATTCCTTTATAGTCAAAAATATACAAATGCTTGTTGTAATAACAATTTTTCACATTTACTATTTTTGTTTTTTCAGTTTCATATAAATTATTTAAGCAATTATTGCAAATTGCCTCTTTCGAAATTTTATTGCATATTCCACATTTCACTGGAAACAAAAAGTTCAAAAAATCCATTATTCATATCCTTCCTGTCCCCCTAATTGCATTAATTTGTAAGCAAGCCCTGTATTTCTATTCTTATTATTATCATTATTAATCATATAATCAATAGTTCTATTGCTACCAATAATTATTAACAATTCTTTTGCTCTTGTTATACTTGTGTATAACAAATTTCTTGTTAATAACATTGGATATGCAGGTGGAATTGCTATTATTACAACATCAAACTCGCTCCCTTGAGATTTATGTATTGTAATACTGTATGCATGTTCTAATTGGTCTAAATCTGAATATAAATACCATGCTGTTTTTCCATCATCAAATTTTACTCTTATTTGCTTTTCTTCTTCATTAACCTTTTGAATTCTTCCAAGTTCACCGTTAAAAATTCCTGTTCCATTTTCTTCTTGCTTTTCCCAATATAAGTCGTAATTATTTTTAGTTTGCATTACTCTGTCGCCTTCTCTAAAAATAATTTCTCCACTTTTCTTTTCTCTTTTTCCAACCACAGATGGGTTAAGTTCTTTTTGCAATACTTTATTTAGTTCTTTTGTACCTAACATTCCCTTTTTAGTTGGCGTTAGAATTTGTATATTGTCAAAGAAGTTGTAATTTCCATAGTTTTGTAATCTTCCCTTGCATAGTGAAACAAGTTCGTATAACATTTTTTCTTGGCTATTTTCATTTATATAGAAAAAGTCTTGCTTTAATTCATCTTCTGATTCATTTGCTTTTATAAATTGATTTCCCTCGTTTACTCTATGCGCATTTAATATTATTTTACTTTTTGCAGCTTGTCTAAAAATTTCATTTAAGTGAATTGTTTCAATCGTACCAGATTCTATTATGTCTTTTAAAATGTTTCCTGGTCCTACAGATGGTAATTGGTCTGCATCTCCTACCAAAACTAATTTTGTTCCTAAATATACTGCCTTTAACAAATAATTCATTAAAAACATATCTACCATAGAAATTTCATCCACAACAATTACATCTGCATCTATTGGAGTAATATTATTGTTATTTACATTTTTGAAATCATCTTCTATTTTTCCAATTTCTAAGAGTCTATGTAAAGTTTTAGCTTCTTCTCCTGTGGTTTCTGTAATTCTTTTGGCTGCTCTACCAGTTGGAGCACATAACACAACTTTTTTTCCATGAATTTTATAAATATCTATTAAAGTTTTTATTATTGTTGTTTTACCTGTTCCTGGTCCACCTGTTATAACTGTTACATTGTTTTCATTTACTTTTTTTATTGCTTCTTTTTGTTTCTCAGATAATTCAATAGAGTTTGCTTTTTCTGCCTTTTCAAGTTCTTTGTTAAAATTGCTCATTTTTTTAATATTTTTTGAATTCTGAAGTGTTAATAATTTTTGAGCTATATTGTTTTCTGCATCATAAAAATATTTTAAGTATACCCATTCTTCTTCATATCTTTTTTCTATTTCAATTTCTTCTTTTAGTATTAATTCTTTTATAGCTTCTTCAATTCTATCTATATCTACACCTAATAAATCGCTTACATATTTTATTAAATTCTGTTTTAATGTACAACAATGACCATTTAAGCTTATTTTTCCTAAACTAAATTTAATTCCACTTTTTACTCTTTTTGTATTATCTAAAGACATGCCTAAATCTAATGCCATTTTATCTATTTTTTTAAAATCAACATTTTGTATTATATCAACTAACAAATATGGATTGTTTTCTATTTCTTCTATTGTTGATGTTCCAAGTTCTTTATATATTTTTTTTGCACTCGAAACATTAATTCCGAACTTTTCTAAAAATCCAACTATTTGCCACAGTTCCCAGTTTTCTACAAATTCTTTGCTCATTTCTTCTGCTCTTGCTTCTGTAATTCCTTTTATTTGAGCAAGTTTTTTTGGTTCAAATTTAAAAACATTTATTGTATCTTCACCAAAAGTTGTAACAATTCTTTTAGCTATTGATGGACCTATTCCTTTAATAGTTCCATTTGCTAAATAGCGTTCTAAAGCATCCAAGGTTTGTGGCATAAGCTTTTCAAAAGTTTCTATTTTAAATTGTTCTCCATATTCTTGATGAACAATATGTTTTCCAAACATTTTTAGGGTATCTCCAACATTTATAAATGGGAGATACCCTGTTACTGTTATTTCTTCACCTTCGTTTGTTTCTACAACAGCAATAGTATAACTATTTACATCATTTTGAAAAATAAATTCGATTATTTGACCTTGTAGTTCTTCCAAAATTTTTCCTCGTTTCTTTTTGTTTTTGCCATTGTATCATTTAAATAAAAAAATATCAATCATTATTATAATTATTCTCCAGCAGTATATTTCATTGACCAGTATCCACTTAATTGTTTTCCATCAAAGGTGAAGGCCTCTGGTATTTGGTATCCTTTACTTTCTTCTGTGGTTGTTCCTTCTATAAATCTTACTTCTGTTCTGGCTGTTGCTGGTTGGGCTTGTTGACTACTTGTTATTTTAAATTCGTATCTTGGTATCCATGTGAAATATGTTTCTTTTCCATTTGCTTTTACTACTATGTTTGCCCATTTACTATTACTGTAGTCATACCAGTCTTTTGGAGCGTTGCTTCCGTTGTTTTTTATTTTGTCTCCTACTTTTTCTTCTCCATTACTATCGTATTCTACGTAATATGTGCAGTCTGCATTAAAGCCTGTTAAATCTGGTTTGTTTGCTTCTATTGTGCTTATTTGTTTTACTACTGCTCCTACATATTCATCTGATGCATTTCTTATTTCTACTAATACCGTATATTTTGTTTTACTGCTTAGTCCTGTATATTCAAACCAGTCGTTTGCACTTGTTTTTTCTCCTTTGTATTCTCCATTTAAGTAATATTTATAAGTTTGTCCTTCTGCTACTTTTGTTCCGGTTATTCCTTTTGCTTTTATGCTACTACTTGTTGCTGCTACTTCTGTATCAAATGTTGGTGCTGATTCTTCTCCTGCTGTGTACTTCATTGCCCAATATCCACTTAGTTCTTTTCCATCAAATGTGAAGGCTTCTGGTATTTGGTATCCATTACTTGCTTGCGTGCTTGTTCCTTCTATAAAGTTTATATTACTTCTTTCACTTGTTTGATCTAATTTGAATTCATATCTTGGTATCCATGTATAATAAGTTTCTAGTCCATTGTTTCTGGTTACTATATTTGCCCACTTACTTTCTCCATAATCATACCAATTTTCTGGTTTTTCTTGTGTTATTGGTGTTGTACTGTGTTCGTTTTCTTTATCATCATAAGTTACATAGAAAGTTGTTTCTTGGTTAAATCCGGCTTAAATCTGGTTCATTTATTTTTGCTTGCTTACATTCTTTTGTCATACTTCCTATTATTTCTCCTGCTGCATTTACTGCTGTTATATTTACTATATTTGCATTTTCTGTTGATATTTCATAATTTAAATCTTCTGCTGTTGTTGTTTCTTTTATTATATTTCCATTTATTGCATATATATATTTTGCTACTTGCTCACTTGTATTTGTTTTTACATTTTTTATAAATATTTGTTTTTTACTTGCTGTTGCTTCAAAGTTTACCGTGTATGTATCTCTTTCTCCTGCTGTATATTTCATTGCCCAATATCCTGGTATATATTTATTATCAAATTCAAAGGCTTCTGGCACTTGATAACCTTCTTTTTCTAATTCTTCCCATGTTGTTACATTTCCTTGTTCATCTGTATAATTATTATATATATCTATAAATTTTACATCACTTCGTTCTGCCTCTTGGTCTAATTTAAAACAATATCTTGGTATCCATGTGTAATAAGTTTCTAGTCCATTTTGCTCTACTAATATATTTGCCCATTTACTGTTTTTGTAGTCATACCAATTACTTGGCTTTTCTCCACTTATCCAATTTGAATTTGTTAATGTTCCATCGTCTTCTACGCTTAAATATTTTGTGTAATTTTTGTTATAACCTGTTAAGTCTGGTTCATTTGTATATACTCCATTTATATTTGAATATGTTCCTTGTATTCTTGGTATTTCAAAGTGCAATACTTCTGTTGTTTCTTCTTTTCCTGATTTTTTTATTATAAAATTATAATCGTGTAAATCTTCTACCTCGTAATCTATTGCTATTGTCATTCTATTATGGCAATTTATTTCTACTTCTTCTTTTGTTCTTTGACTTGTATATTTTACTGTTTCCAATCCATCTACACTATTTATTTTTACCAAAATACTATATTTATTGTTATTTTCTTTATTTTTTATTTCATACTCTAACAAGGGTTTTGTTTCCATTTGTGCTTTTATTTTTTTATTTCTTGTTGATATTCCTACAGACATTATTATAGAGATAATGCAAATTAATAAAATTATTGCAAATA
>CAKPGS010000014.1 GCA_934155165.1 uncultured Clostridia bacterium
TACTTAAAACTTTTAACATATGTTCATTCCTCCTATCTGTTTATTATATATCACTTAAAGTTAACTCCAAGTCAAGAGATTTTATAATTTTTTATTATAATTCTACCATAAAAAATTCAAGCGGATCGCCCTAAGGACGCCGACCCCTACAGCGTTTGACGCTAATATTTGTATAAATTACAATTCTTTTTCTTTTTAAAGAAAAAGAGATAACAAATTTTCGTTATCTCTTTTTTGAAATCATATTCCCTAAATTTTTTATAACTTCTGTTTAAGATGATTCATTGCAGCAATTGCAAGTTCAATGTTGCTATCCTTCGGTTCTTTTGTAGTAACTAAAAATTGTAATAATTTTCCTGGTAGATTTAAAGGAAAATTATTGCATAAAATTAGTGGAACAAAAAACAAGATAAACTCGTTTATTTGATAACCAAAAAATTTATAAACTATAAAACCGATTATTTGAACTACAATGAAACTTGTGAGAATACATCCACCGCATTCTTTGCTTATCCTTGAATATTTTTTGGCTTCATTAACTGTTGGAATTTCTTTTGTTTCTATGTATGCTGCCATAACCATATGTTCTGCCCCATGATTTCTTGCAAGCTCTATGCCGGATTTTTTTACATCTATTATTTCCGTTATTAAGCATATTGCATAAATAAGACATGGTATTAAGTACAGATATGAAAAAATCGTATTGCAATCAACATACTCCTTAATTACAAATGCTTTAAGCATTTGTATCACAAAAATGATTATTAAAGCAATTGATAAAAAATTATCAATTTTATTCTTTTCGCAATTAACTTTAATATCTCCATTTTTGCGAAATGCTGTTACCTCATATTTGGAATCAAAGATTGTAATGCTATCTTTTTTCGAGTAACTGCCTTCAATTTTTCGGCTATTGTAAATTGGACCATCTGTTATATACTCATAAAAAATTATCCGTAAAAAACTTCCTATCATAATATGACCTCCTTTTATTCTACATAAGTAAAAGTTACATAAAGATTATAACATACAACTATGTTAAACGCAATTAAATATTATCATTTCTAATTGTTTCAATTATGTTTTGTTTATTTATTTTGCTCATAGAATATTTCATTATAATTCCTATTATAATTGAAACAAATATAATTGATATTATAATTGCTTTTAATGGTAAGTTATAGCTCATTTGCATATTATCTTTAAATACATTATACATTCCATATGAAAGCAATATTCCTATTGGTATTCCAATTATTAAAGATTTAACTCCATAGAAAATACTTTCTAATCTTATCATTCTATTAAATTCTTTTTTGGTCATTCCTATTGATTTTAACATTGCAAATTCTTTTTTTCTTAAATTCATATTTGTAGTTATAGTATTAAATATATTAGTAATTCCTATTAAAGTAATTACACCTATAAATCCATATAAGAATATTGATATAACAAGTACTACAGCATTTTGTGCTCTTACACTTTCTTGAATATTAAAAATTCTAATTTCACTATCTTCTATATTTTTTTCTTGTTTGTATTGTTCTATTTCTTCATCTAATTTATCAGCATCTTTTGTTTTTGCATACATTGAAATTGTTTCATAATCTCCAATATTTTTTTCTAACCATTCATCACTTACAATTAATGTGGCTTCTGTATTATACAAATTATTTATACCTTTTACTGTTTCTTCTGTTTTATTCATTATTTTTATACTGTAATCTTTATTATTTATTTTTCCTTGTATTGTATCTCCTTTTTTCCAGTTATACATACTTCCTTGTGCTTTTTTTCCATTTTCAACAGTATTTATATTATTATCTACTAATATTGCTCCATCTTTGTAGCTATCATAATTTCCGCCTATCTTTTTTAAGTATCTATTATACTCATCTTTACTAAGTGATACAATGTTCACAGTGTCAATTTCTACATTAGCTAAATAATGTTCTTTTATATATTTTCCATATTCAGTTAATTCTGCTTTGTGTTTGTCATCCATAGGCATTTCCAATGAATTATATTTATTTATTGAATATTCATCAACATCTGCTAAATTAGATATATCTGATAATATTTTAGTATTTTTTTCTTTTTCTTTTAAATATTCTTCTTTATCTTCTGGAGATACATTATTGTTGCAATAAACAACATAGTCATAGTCAATTTCTGTATAATATGCACTTGACATTTTAAATCCATATTCTATAAAGCTTGATATTGCAATAAATATTACAACACTTACAATTATTGAAATAACTGTTGTTCTGTACTTTTTCTTACTTCTTTTTAAGTTTTTATATGCAATTTCTCCTCCTGTTTTAAATATTTTTGTTATTATTTTAGGACATTTTATTTTCTTAGCTTTTAGTTTTACATCTTCTGAACTTCTTATAGCTTCAATAGGAGTTACTTTTGATGCCTTTTTTGCAGATTTTTTACATGATAGCCATATTGTTATAGTTGCAACAACAATACTAACTATAATAGCACTCCAAGATATACTATATGTTAGCAAAGAACTGTTTGTAACAAAGTCTTTTAAGATATAATTTACAACTTGCACTAAAATATAAATTGCCAAAATTCCGCTTAAAATTCCTAAAGGAATCCCTATTATTCCTAAAATAAATCCCTCAAAATATACACTTTTCTTTATTTGTTTTTTTGTTGCTCCTATGCTTGAAAGCATACCATATTGCTTTAACCTTTCTGTAATTGAAATTGCAAATCCATTTCGTATTACAAACACACTTGAAACCAATACTATAGCCATTATAAATGCTCCCAGGCCATATATTAATTTTAAAGTTTCATCGCTTAAATTTGCACCTTCATATGCTAATAATTCAGAGTTTATTTTTATATCATATTTATAGCTTTTATATTTGTTTCGTAATCCTCCAAAAGTATATTGTGGTTCTGTATCATTTTCGTTTTTTTCCATTTTATTTATATTTTCTGTATTTTTAACATAATCATAAGGATTTGCATATAAAACAGCTATATTAGTTTTATTTTCTATTTTTTGCATTTTTGTAAGAACTGTGAACCATGGAGCCTCCATAGGTTCAATACAAGTTTCTGGCCTTTCAATTATTCCTACAATTTTATAAGTTTTTACTTTGGAATTTATAATTTTCTCTTGTTGAATTTCTTCATTTTCACCTGTATTGTTTAAATAAGAATTATGTTTGTTTAATTTTGTACCATCTTCTAATTGTAATTCTCCTACATCTAATGTTATAGTGTCTCCAACTTTAAAATTTGTTTTATATTTTTCGTTTATTCTTGTTGAAATTGCAAGCTCTGAATCATTTTCAGGTAGTCTCCCCTCTTTTATGTCTATTGCCATGTTTTTTAAAAAATTATCATCCATTGAAATAACATTAACATAAGGCTTTTCTTCGTCAGTTGTAACTTTTGCATTTGGTATGTAGCTAAATCCAAGTTCTTCAGATAAATAATAGTTTTCAACTCCCCTATTTTCTTCTATATATTTTAGCTCATCTTTAGGTACATCGTAAAAAATTGTATGATAATTTCCAGAATTTCTTTTTGAAGTTTCTACAAAAGTCTTTTGAAAGCTTGTTACTAAACCTGCGACTCCACATATTAAAGCAGTTGATAATATAATTCCAATTATAATTACTATTGACCTTTTTTTGTTTAGCTTTAAATCTTGTATACTTAGTTCATTTAAAACTTTCATTATTTTCCATTCCTTTCATCTTTTATTATTTTTCCATCATCTATTGTTATAATTCTATCTGCTTCTAAGGCTATTTTTTCATCGTGAGTTATTATAATAACTGTTTGATTATATTTTTTATTTGAAAGTCGTAATAATGAAATTATTTCATCACTTGCTTTAGAATCTAAGTTACCTGTTGGTTCATCTGCAAGCATTAATGCAGGTTCATTCATCATAGCCCTACCAATAGAAACACGTTGTTGTTGTCCTCCAGATAATTGGTTTGGCAAGTTAAATCTTCTTCTTTCTAGTCCTAAAGTTATTAATAATTCATTAATTCTTTTATTATCAACTTCTCTACCATCAAGTTTTGTAGGTAATGTAATATTTTCTGCAACATTCAATACAGGTATTAAATTATAAAATTGATAGATAAGTCCTACCTGCCTTCTTCTAAAAATAGCAAGATTATCATCATTTAAGGTATAAATGTCTTTACCATCTATATACACTTTTCCGGAAGTTGGTCTATCCACACCACCAATTAAATGCAATAAAGTAGATTTTCCACTTCCGCTAGAGCCAATAATTGCAACAAATTCTCCCCTCTCAACAGAAAAAGAAATATTGTCTACAGCTTTAACTGTATTTTCTCCCTTTCCATATGTTTTGCATAAATTTTCAACTTTTAATATTTCCATTTTTCTTCCTCCTTAAATATGTTGTATTTAGTATAAGCATTTAAAGTGACTATTAAGTGACTCTCAAACTAAAAAAATTGTCACAAAAAAATCACCAAAAATATTGGTGAGCTTTTCATAATGTAATATAAAAATCTTTTACAATAGCAAATTAAAATTTCTTAGAATATAATTTATAGAGGTGTTTTAATAAATAAATTTAAAATAAAAGATATTTTAGGCAAAGTTGTTATTATTCATGACTCTCCAGATGACTTTAAAACTCAACCAAGTGGAAATTCTGGAACAAGAATTGCTTGTGGTAAAATAGAATAGATTTTTCTATTCTATTTTATTATCCTAAATTCTATAAATACTCTTTTAAAAATTCAACAATTCCATTTTCTATATTTGTTTTCTTAGCAATATATTTCGATACTCTTTTTACTTCTGGCAAAGCATTTTTCATAGCAACACCTACACCACATTTTTGTAACATATCAATATCATTTAAGCTATCACCAAAGGCTATAATGTTTTTATTTTCTATGTTTTCTATCTGAGCAATTTTGCTTATGCCATTATATTTTTCAACTCCTTTTTGAGAAACTTCTAACCATTTAACATCTTTAAATGAATCTTGCATTATATTTACATCTAAATTTGGAAATTCAGATGTAAATATTTCTAAGTATTCTTCTACAAATTTATTATTGTTAAATCCAATTGAAATATGAGATATTTGTAGAATTTTTTCTATAATTTCTATTTCATTTTTGTAATTATAGTATTGAATAATTTCATCATTATAAAATTTTCTATTCACAAATTTATAAATATAATCCTTGTTACATACACTAATATCATTAAATTTCTTTTCATCAAAAAAAGTTAATATATTTTTTACATCTTCTTTTGGCATTTCATTAATATAAATATTGACCCATTTTCCATCATTTTTATAAACAGTTGCTCCTGCATCACTTACAATATAATTTGCAAATTCCGCTCCATCTGTTGCTATACAAGCTGATTTTAGTATTCTACCTGTTGCAATTACAATAATATATCCTTTTTCCTTTAAATCTTTCAAGTATTGTTTAGATAGTTCTGTTATTTTTCCATTTTCATTTAGTAAAGTTCCATCTAAATCCATTACAATCATCTTTTTACAATTCATTCTATTCTCCATATCAACATAATATTTTTATAATCTCATTTTCTTAGCATATTCATCTTCCATAAAATTAAAACTTTCATACATTTTCATAGCTATTGGATTTTTTGTACTTAGTTTAAATCTTGTTATACCTAATTTTTTTCCTAGATTTATGCATTCTTTAAACACCTTTTTTTGATAACCTTTATTTCTATATTCTTCTTTTGTATAGACACTTGTAATGTATCCAACTTTACAACTCAAATCATCTGCCTGTGGAAAATATTTAAATATAATAAGTCCACAAATTGATACAAGTTCATCTTCAACATATGTTCCATACATAAATAAATCTTTTTCTAAGTTTTCTTTTAAAAATTCTCTTGTTTTATTAATTAAAATTTTTTCATCTATGCCTAAATTATTTTCGAAATCAACCTTTTGTAATGATATTCTTAATGGTATTATTTCTTCTATATTTGTTTGATTTAATCTTTTTATTTTTACTTTTTCCATTTTTTATTTGCTCCTATTTTAAATTTCTTTTTCTTTTTCTTAAATCTATTAAATAATAAGCTATACTTATTTGAGCTATCATAAATAATGCAGATAATCCAAGCATATATCTTAAGCCTATTTCATACATTAAACCGCATAAATACACACCTATTGCTTCTTCTAAAAACCTAATTATATGGCATATATTTGAAAAACTTAACTGATATTTATTTTCTAATCTATTTATATATACTGCATCACAAATGTTTTCGTATGATGTTGAAATAAATATAGTCCATGTACTAGTTGTCTAAAATTTCCCCATAAGCCAACAGATATACTAAAAAAAGCTAGCATAATTAATATTTTATCTTCTTCTTTTACTTTGTTCATTTGTTACTCCATTTCGTTTATATAATTATATATTTCGTTCCAATTTAATAGGGTTTCTATATTTTCGTATAAATTATCATCATTTGAAATTCTTATTGCTCTAATTCCAGCTTTTGAAACATCAACACAATTATTTAATTGGTCATCTATAAATATATCTATTTTTTCTGTTTTGCATACTGGTGCTTTACTTCTTGCGTTAACTATTAATTTATCATAATAGATATTATTTTTATCCAACCAATTTTTACTTAATTCGTAAGGATCCTCATGAAATTCTGAATCTCTTGCTGTAATAATATAAATTTTATGTCCTTCATCATGTAATTTATTTATTACTTCTACACAACCTTCTCTTGGTTCTGCTTTTTTCGTAATTTCTTCTTGTATAACACCTAAAAAATATTTTAATTCCTCATAAGTAAATCCATACTTTATTTGATATGTATTTCCGTTATTTCGGTCTTCAACGTATTTATTATCTTTAATTTCTTTTCCTAATTTATTAGCATATTTTTCTGCTGCTAGTTTTAATTCATCTATAATATCTGTTAAAGTTCCATCTATATCTATTCCTATATTCATTTTCTTCTCCTTTATCAATTTTTTATTTGTTATATCATTATTTATTTTAAAAGTAAAGAAGAAGGAATTATTAAACAAACAATTCCTTCTTTCTTAATATTCAACTGAAAATATTTTAGTAAATACAATATGTTCCTTTAATTTTATGCATATCTTCTATAACACGGTAACATTATAAAACTGTTTTTGAATTTGCCGCTTCTATTAAAGATTGTTCCATCATTACTTCATTTTCGTGGGTTCTAATTTGTATTTCATTTTCAAGATTTGCCCAATCCGAGGCAGTACCTTTATCCTTATCTTCTATTAATACAAGCCTACCACCTAAATCTTTAAGCTCATCAGCAATTTCTTCATTGAAATTTTTACTCATTTTTTCCTCCTTAACAAATCTGTTTACGAGTTTCTCATAGCATTTGGGTTGTTCTTCTCATTGTTCAGTTGAATATGTAATTTTAATAAACAAATTGAATACATAGATAATATCACTATTCACTTTAAAAGTAAAGGAAAAATGCAAAAGTGCATTTGCTATATTTGTACAATAAAATATAAACATTTTTTCTTATTTTTTTATAGTAATTTTTTATTGGGTGTGTTATACTACTAATATATTTTTAGAAAGGAGTTATTTATGTCACCTATACGAGAAAAGTTTGTTAAAATTATTGAAAACCTCCCATATAATTTAGATGAAGAAATTTTTAAAAAAGACACTAAAGATATTTTACATGATATAACCCAAAGGTACATTGATGCATATGGAATACAAGATTTATCTGAAAAAGATAAAGAATGTATAGAATTGCTAATTGGCAATAATATTAAATAAAAGGAGTTGATAATATGAGTGCAAATCAAGAAAACATTAAAATAGAAAAAATTAGTGAGCTTTTAAAAAAAGCACCAACTGATGATGGTACTTTTTATGGTTCTTTATATGATTTATATTTTTTTATAGAAATTACTAAAGGTATTTTAGATATTAATAATAATAAAGGTATATCCTTAGAAGAATCTAGAGAAAGGATGATTCAAAAATATGAAAATTATAATAGAAAACTCGGCTCATAATTCTATAGAATCTATATTTGAACATTTTTTAAAATATTCCACACAAAAAGCAATTCAAACTACAGAAAATCTTTATTCATATCTTTATTTCTTAGAAACCTCTCCATATATCGGTAAAATAATCACTGAGTTATCGAATAATAATTTTCGAGAATTAATTTTTAGAAAAAACAAACACTCTACATATAGAATTATTTATTACATTTCAAAAGCTCAAAATATTATTTATATAATAAACATTATTAGTTGTAAACAGAATCTCAATAAATTCCTCAAATCAAATAGTTATTTCAAAAAATATTATAATCTTTAAATTTTATTAGTATAACAATTTATTTTTATAAATTTTCTTTTATTTCTGGAAATAAATCATATACATTATAACCTAATAAGTTATCAAAATATTCTTTTAATTTATAAGTTTCTTTAATATGATACTGTGTATTTGAATAGGCTCCTCTTCTAGTCATAATATCAATCAAACTTTTATCCACTGTATAAACTTTTCCACCTTGAGGACACATTAAATCACATAAATTTATTATTTTTTCTTCTATTGTATATTGATGTTTTTTTATAAAGTCTGTTAAAAATGGATTATCTTCTGGATTTGGAACTCCTCCTGCTGTACATACAATATCATTATTTAAATATGAATGTGTTAAACATACATTGCAGAATTCATCATCATATCCTTTTTCTTTTAAATATTTATATCCTTCCATAACATGCCCATGAAATTTTCCGTTGTTCTTGCCAATATCATGTATATAACCAAGAATTATTGCCTTTTCAACATCAACATCTATTCCTTTATCTTTTAGCGATTTTGCAATTCTTCCCGCGCTATCTCCCACACATATGCAATGGCCTATCCATCTACCATCCTTAGCTTTCTTTCTTGCTTCTTCTAACATTTCTCTAGCTTTTTCTATTGTTAATTTCATAATTCGTACTCCTTAACTTCGCAATTTTTTTGACCGCAAGTATTTAATATTAAACCATCTTCTGGAAGCGGTTCAAAATAATACTTAATTGTTCTCGCAACTGCACCATGAGTTACTAAAAGAATATTCTTATCACTATATTTTTCTTTTACATCATCTATAAAAGCATGGATTCTATTAAATAATTCTGGCAAAGTTTCTAGTCCCTCTGGTATATTAGTACTATAATAATTGTAGTAGTCTGTAATATAATAATCATCAATTATTGTATTAGTTAAAACTCCTCCATCTCTTTCCATTATTCTTTCATCATAAATAACAGGAATATTATTAACATTTACAATTTCACAAGTGTGTTTTGTTCTTATCATAGGAGAACAAATAATTAAATCTATATCTAAGTTTTTAACTATTTTACTTGCTTCTTCGGCTTGCTTAATTCCTATTTCATTTATATCTTCATCAAGTCTGCAATTATATTTATTTTCTTTATTACATTTTGTTTGACCATGTCTAATTACATACAGTTTCATACTTCTTACTCCTATTTTCTAATATTATCTTCTAACTTTAAAAAATTATTTCTAATCAAAATGTCTTCTAGATATTCTCCTCTTTTCATCCAAATAACGTTCTTACATTTACTTGGATATAATCTATAATAAGCGTCTTTAACACCTTTTAGAAAATCATCCTTATTTCCTCTGTTTTTACATCTTTCAAGTATTTCTTCTATCATATTTTCTTCTGGATAAACCACATAATAATTAATATTATTTTTCTCTAATAAATTAATAATTTCATTATGCATTGATATGAATACAATATCATAGATTTCTAAGTCTTTAATTATTTCATTATAATAGTTATATGGAAATTCTTTATTTAACTTTCTTGACTTCAGACCTTTTCTTTCTTCAGGATTTAACTTTTTTAGTTCATCATCTATTATATATTTAAATGAACTAGATTCTAAATCAATTACATTATCATATTTTTTTGATACAGTTGTTTTACCTATTGCACCAAAACCAGCAATTAGAATTCCTCTCATATTATTTCACCCCTATTTTATCTCCAGTTTTTCATTACAAAAATGTAGTTTATCTATAATATTTTGTCCTATATGTTTATTTGCAATTTCTATAGCTTTCTCATAATTCATTATTTGATATTCAAAGTGTGCATCTACACCATATAGCACCTTCAAATTTTTATATTCTGAAGCTATCTTCCAAAATTCTTTACAAGGATATACAATTTTTTCTCTTTTCTTTATTATATATTCATTAGGGTGAGATAAATTAATTTCTATTGGTATTCCATATTTTTCCGCTGTACTGCAAATTATATGTGCAACTTTTTCATCTACTTCTGTATAGTTATCTCTACTTAACATATATACATCTGGATGTGCTATTATATCTGGTATATTCTTTTCAATTGCTGTTTTTATATACTCTGCATATTTTAAAGCATCTTCATCAGTAAATTTCTGTCTTCTCACAAATTTTAATTCATTATTCTCATCATATATAAAGTGTTGTCCTAGAATTATTTTATCTGTTTCATTTTTGAGTTCAAATAAATTTTCTTCTTGTCCTGGTAAATACTCAACCTCAAATCCAGTTTCTATTTCTATTATGTTTTTATACTTTTCTTTTAGAGATTTTTTACTATTTAAATAATCATCTTTCTCTTTATATTCCATTCTCATATTTTCTCTAAAATCTATTCTTTCTTTTTCTGGACAATGGTCTGTAAAAGCAACTTTTGTAAAACCTTTCTTTATAAATAATTTCACAAAATCTTCATCTGTCATATTATTATCAGCATGTCCACATCTTCTTGTATGTGTATGATAATTAAATTTCTGCATACTTTTTATTCCCTCTTTCTAATTTGTTAATTTTTCAAATAAATCTTCATATATTTTCACTTTATCTAATTTAGTAACAAATTTAATTTTATTGTTATTTTCTATTACATCATAAGATGTATCTTCCTTTATATTAGGGCAACTAATTACTTGTGTTTCAAACCATTTTTTATTTATCATATATGCTATAACAGAAATATCCCAAATAACTCTTGACTCTTGTATTCCGTGATATCCATCATTATAAAATCTATTCAATAAATAATTGCAAAGTTCGGATTTATTTTCTAAATTATCTTTTAGGGTATTTATATCTGTTTTTAGCTCCGCTACGACATTTTTACAAGGTAATATTGTAAGTTTTACTTTTGATTCAAATACTTCTTGTACGGCTTGTATATCTTGCCTAAAATTATATTCTAAATTGTCTTTATAGCCTAATTCATTACCACCAAGCCATATTATTTCTATTTTATTTATAATTTTAGGTTCCTTTTTTATTGCTAGAGCAACATTTGTAATTGCTCCTATTGCTAATATATATGTTTTTCTATTTTTTAAAGCAATCTCAATTATTTTATTAACTGCAAGATTATTTTCTGTATATCCATTTTGAATATAATCCATTGAGCCTTTAAAAACCTTATTTGTTGTATCAAAATTTAGCCATTTGCATATTTTTAGTATTTCATTATAACTTAATTCTTGCCCTTCTTTAACTGAAACATTTTTAGTTTTGTGAGAATAAGGAGCAACCGTAATTGCTTCAATATTAAATTTATCTTGTGATTTTATTAAATAAGAAAGTGCAAATTGATCATCACATTCATTATATGTATCTGTGTCTAATATTACATTCATTTTATAATTTGAAATAAACTCATATATTTCTTTCCAGTTTTTTACTCTTTTCATTCCTTTTTCATTTCTAGTAAACACTCTATCCATTAAAAGAGTAGTTATATTATTTTCCATACAATCTTTACAAATATGAACAGAATCATCAATCATTATATCTATATTATTTTCAAAGCATTTTTCTGTTTTTCCATGTTTATCATTTTTATATGCATTTGTAAAAATTAATTTATCATAATAAATATTATTTTCATTTAACCAATTCTTTGTCATTTCAACTGGATTTGTATATTCTCCATTGTCTCTACCTGTAATAATAAAAATGTTATGTCCATCTTGTTTTAATTTATCTATATACTCTTTTGCTCCATCTTTAACGTTTAGTTTTTTTACAATTCTTTCAATGTTAGCTAAATAAAATTCTCTTTCCTCTTTTTCTGTCCAGTCAAACATTCCATGTGTTATATACAAATTTTTATTAACAATTCCCGTTCCTCTTAAATCATTATCGTGTTTTAAATATTCTTCTAGTAAAGCTTTATCAAAATTTGATATTACATTATCTATATCTATTCCGATATTCATTTATTACTCCATTCTTTTATATATTTTCTTGTCTTTTTATATCAAAAAAGCAAATAATTAGCAAGTAATTATCTATTAAAAATTTATACCATTTTTTTCATATATTTAATTATAAATTCTGTTCCTTTTCCTATCTCAGATTTGCAAAAGATTATACCATTATTCTTTTCTATTATATTTTTACTAAGAGATAAGCCTATACCTACGCTATTTTCTGTAGAGTTTTTCCCCTTATAAAATCTCTCAAAAATATGTTTCAAATCTTCTTTTTCAATTCCAATTCCCTCATCTTTTATAGATATTTTAGTAAAAAGATTATTTTCTTCGTATTTTATATTTATTGTTCCATTTTCTTTATTATGTTCTATACAATTTTTTATAATATTTGTAACCGCTTCTTGTTGCCATTTATAATCACCTACAAAGGCTGCTTCGTTATCTCCATTTATAATTATATTTTGATTTTTTATTTCTATTGGTATTTCTAAATTTTTAATTATTTCTGTTATAAATTTATTTAGATTAATTTTTTCATCATAAAATTGAACTACATTTGCATCTAATTTTGATAGCTTAAGCATTGATATTACAAGCCAATTTATCCAATCTATTTGCTTACTTATTTCAAAAATAAATTTTTGCTTTGTATTCTCATCCATATTAGGATTTTCTTTTAAATTATCTAGCATAATGGTTATTGATGTAAGCGGAGTTTTTAATTGGTGTGATATATCTTCAACAGAAACTTTTAAATTTTCTTTATCTTTTTTAGATATTTCACTTTCTTCTTTTAACATAATAGTAATTTTGTACAATTCATTCTTAAGGTTACTTAGTTCATCTTCACTGTTTTCATTAATATTAAGTTCATATTTTTTGTTTTTTATTTCATTTATGTATTTTGTAATTTGCTTAATTTTTTTATCTCTTCTTTTTAAATAAAATAGTATAATTATCAGCCATAAAAAACTAAACAATACAATTAATAAAATATTGGCAATTAAATTAGATTTCATCTGATTTTCTACTTGTATAATAGAATTAACCTCTTTTATATCTATACCATATTTTAATAACTCTGCTTGTCCTGTTTTACTTTCTTCAATATTACTAGAATTTAATATTTTTATTATCTCTTTAGTATCAATTTCTGGATATTTTTCTGTAATTGTTCCTATTATATTAGCTATTTTTTGATTTACTATTATTGATATATGTTTATACTGGTTAAAAGTTTGAATAGTAAAAGCTATACACATTACTATTGTTAGTATAAACATTGGTAATATTAAATGTTTTAGATTTTTATTATTAAATAATTTCATACTACTCCCCTATTCTATAACCTAGTCCTCGTACAGTTTTTATTATTGTTTCATCTCCTAGTTTTTCTCTTATTCTTTTAATGTATACTGTTAAAGTATTATCGTTAACAAAATTTCCTGCAATATCCCATATTTTTTCAAGTAATTGTTCTCTTGATATTAGTTTGTTTTGGTTAGAAAATAGCATTAATAAAATTTTATACTCCAAACTTGTAAATATAATTTCTTCATTATCTTTATACACCTTTGCAGATGATGTATCTATTTTTATATTTTTATATTGAATTAAATTACTTTCATTGTGCCCATATCTTCTAAGTACAGAATTTATTCTAGATATTAACTCTCGTGTTCTAAAAGGTTTTACTATGTAGTCGTCTGCACCTAAATCAAGCCCAAGAACTACACTTGTTTCCTCATCTTGAGCTGTTAAAAATATAACTGGAATATCTTTCTTAGACTTTATTTCTTTGCAAATTTCAAATCCATTTCCATCTGGTAAAGATACATCTAATAACACTAAATCTATGTCGTTTTTATCAATCTTTTCATTAAATTCTGATACATTTTGGGCTGAAATAACCTTAAAATTTTCTTGTTCTAAGGAGTATTTCAAGCCCATTATAATTGTATCGTTATCTTCTACTAATAATATGTTTTTCATTTATTTTTTCCTTATAAAATTTACATTATTTAATAATATATATTGACTTATATACCTTAAAAAAGTATAATAATAAATAAGGATGAGATACCACAATAATGTGGCGTATCGTTTTAAATTGGTTTATAAAAAATGCATCTCTAACGATTCAACAGAGATGTGTTTTTTTCATTGTCTATTTTTCTTACTGCAACATTTAATGCTACAAATAAGGCAATAGCGACAATGGTTACTATTGCAAGTTCAATAAATAATATGTATATTATAAATAGATAAACTTGTTCTAATAACATGTGCATCGCCCCCTTTCATAGGATTAATACACACCACATCTTGCTTCTCCCATCTGTTAAAGAATTATACTTTAGTTTTTTATATAAATCAAGAGTTTTCTGAATTTTTGTTTGGGTCAATATAATTATTGACCCTTCATTTTATATTTTTCTACAATAATCTAAGCATATCCATCCACTATTGGTTAAGCCCCAATTTTTGTTAACTTTTGTAACTGTGCATATTACACCTTTTTTATAGCCATTTGCTTTTGCATTTCCTAGTGCTTTATTTTGCTTTCTTGCATTTTGCGATAACTGGTTGTATTTTTTAGTCTTATAATTTGTTCCTGGTCCTGTTCTTACATTTAAAAGACTTGCAGTTACTTTATAACTTCCATTAGAGTATTTTTTAGTATTTATTTTTGTGTTGCTATTTGATGATACTGTTGATTTTGAATTTGTAAGATAATCTGAACATACCCATCTATTTGTTCCTATTCTACTCCAATTTCCTTGTGTTTCATAAACTATAACTTGACTTCCATTACTCAAAGCTCCTACCTTTTTTCCATTAGGAGAACTTCTTACGTTTAAACCACCATTTGCTTTAACATACATTGTTGTATTGGTATTTGTACTTGGCACATAATTGTTTGTTGGCACATTTGGATCATGTTTATATGCAAAAAATCTAGTGTAATTTGCATATTTTCTAAAATTTGATATAGAGCAATATACAGTATTTCCTGAAACTGTTACTTTTCCTCTTCTGGTTGATGTTTCAAATTTTCCATTATACAAAAACGGGTCATATATTTTTAAAGTATCATTTTCAACACCAACTATTAAAATTAAATGTCCTCCTGTTGTGAATAAACCATTTCCACAGCTTGCAACAACATAGTAATTATTGTTTAGCAAATTTATTGCATTATCTAATTTATACGTTTCGTTGTATTCTATATTAAATGTATCTGCAACAAATCTAAAAGCACTTAAATAAGTTCCATTGTTTGCACTTCTATATCCATGTTCAACAAACAAATCTCCCATTTCAGGTGGAGTTATTGTTCCTCTCGTTGCGGTTACAACCATACTAGCACATGTAGGTCCACATCCACTTGTTCCAATCGTTTGTGAAGATTTATTAATTGATGTATATGGATGAGAAGCCCATCTTGAATCTATTTGAGAATAATAAGTTAATCCTATATAATTTCCTAAATTAATATTTTGATGTTTTTCATCACCATTATAGGCTATTGGTCCTTGTTCTTCAAAACTTTCAACCTCTAAACTTTGTTCATCAATACCATTTTCTATATTTTTTGAAGGCAAAGCTTTTATATTTTCATCAGATAATTCATATCTGTATATTTCTTTTTTGCAGGCATTTGTAATGGTATTTTCTACAGTTTTGTTATCTTTTTTGTTATTCACTGTAATAACTCCTGTAATTACCGATAATATAATTGCTATAAATATAATTAATTTTAATTTTCGCATAAAAAACACCTCTACATTATAATATTCAAACAAAAACTCCATTGTTACGGCTTATATTTTATTGACATTTCCAAGTTAAATGTATAGAATATTTCTAGAGTTTTAAAGGAGAAATTACATATGATAGATAGAGAAAAAAATCCAGAATTTGTTAATTCGTTTTTAGATTATTCAATAACAATTTTAAATAAATCAACAAATTCTATTAAAGAATACAATTACGATTTAACAATGTTTTTTAGATATATGATGATACATTTTAATTTAACAGATGAAAAAGAATTTAATGAAATAGAAATAAAAAACTTTAGTATTGAAGATGTTAAAAGAATTAAGTTAGAAGATATACATGCTTTTATATCTTATTTAGCAGTATATAACAAAAGTAAATCCGCAACAAGAGCAAGAAAAATAAGTACTATTAGAATATTTTTTAACTATTTAGCTTGCAAAGCTAACCTAATTGAAACAAATCCAGCTCAAAATTTAGAAACACCAAAACAAGAAAAGAGAATGCCAAAATATTTATCATTAGAAGATAGTAAGAAATTATTAAATGTTGCCGCAGACGATTCTAATAGAAATTCAAAAAGAGATTATGCTATTACTACCCTATTTTTAAATTGTGGCATGCGTTTATCTGAACTTGTTGGAATAAACATAGATGACATAGATTTTTCAGAAGAAAAAATGACTGTTATAGGTAAAGGTAATAAAGAAAGAACAATTTATTTAAATAAAGCATGTATAAAAGCTATAAAAGAATATTTAAATGTAAGGCCAAAAGATGGAATACGATTAGATAGTAAGAATTCAAAAAAAGCTCTATTTTTAAGTGAAAGGCGCGAACGAATAAGCAATAGAACAGTACAACAAATAATAACAAATGAACTAAGAAAAGCTGGACTAGATACAAAAAAATATTCAGTACATAAACTAAGACACACTGCTGCAACATTAATGTATCAATACGGACAAGTCGATATACGTGCTTTGCAAGAACTATTAGGACACGAAAGCATATCAACAACAGAAATATATACACATGTTGCCAATGAGCAAGTAAGAAATGCTGTTGAAGCCAACCCATTATCTAATTTGTAATTACATGGGCGGACTTAAAGCATCCGCCTCTACAATATCTGACAACATTTTAGATTATATTTTTTATTTTTGGGCACGGAGCACCGTGCCCCTACAATGTTTGGCGATATTTTTAAAAGATAACATAATAATTTTATAATTTTTCAATTTCTTTTTTTGATAATCCTGTTATTCTTATTATTGTTTCTATTGGTATTTTTTCTTCTTTCATTTTTTGTGCATTGTTAATTTTATTTTTACGAATGCCCTCTTTTCTGCCTTTTCTAATTCCTTTTTGTAATATTCTTTCATTTTCTTCAGCTATTGTATCTAATATTGCTAACATTTCTTTTTCCTCCTTATTATCTAATCTTTTTATTAAGTTATCTGTTATCTTATCATTGCTTATTTTGTTTCTAAATATTAAGTTTATTATTATTGCTAATAAATGTTTTTGTTGTTCTGTATAGCTATTATCTTCATTTAAAATATTTATTATTTTTTCTAAACTTTCTATCATTTCTTCTGTATCTTTTTTACTTTCTATTAACATTGCTTTTGATAAAAATGTTTTTTCTTTTAGTAGTTCTTCTTCTGTAAAATTATTTACATCTACTAATTTATATCTTCCTAATTCTTCTCCATTATATTGTTTAAAACTTTCTTGTGCATCTTTTATATATTTTTTTGCATTCCATTTTCTTGTTCCTGTATATAAAACTATTGGTATTACTATCGGTATTTTGTATTCCTTTAATTTTAGTTTATTTATATCTACTGCACTTTTTGTTATTTTAAATTGGTATTCCATTATTCTATATGGCATTGAATAATCTATTTTTGTTTGATGTTCTATTAATATAAATACATTTTTGTCTTTTATTTTATATACTATATCTGTTTCTTTATTTATTAAATTTTCTGTTATATAATTTTCTTTGTATTTTTCTAATTCATCTTCTGTTAGATTTAATTTCAATGTTTTATTTATAAAAATTACTGCTTCTTTTTTATTGCTTAATATTGTTTTAAATACTTTATCGTGTTCATTATTAACCTTATTGTAAGTATATGTTTCTGATTCTTCACACACCCTAAGTATATTATCAAACTCTATTTTATCTTCTGGATGAAATATTTCTTGATATTTTAGAAAATCTTTAAATGTAAATTTTGGTATACTATCATCATTATAAATTCTTTCTATGTTTTCATTAATATTTATTTGTTGGTTAATTTTATTGGTCAATAAGCAGCATCTCCTTTTTTCTTATTATTTTAATTTTCTTGGCTATTTAAGAATTAAATATTTGAATTAAATTAGTTTGATATAAATTTGTCTATATTTTACATTATATAAATTTTAATTTCAATAAATTTTAAAAATTTTTTTATATTTTCTAAAAATTTAGGCGGTCAATGACCGCCCCTACAATATATTTTAATTATATTTTTGGGCACGGAGCACCGTGCCCCTACAACTTTTGACAGTATTTAATCTAAATTAGATTTAGAGATTTCTATAACTGGGCGCACCCCAAGAAGAGAATCGCCGTAGCTGCCGCTGAAGCCGATGCCGCCGAAGTAGCCGCTACGCAAGCGGCCGCCGAACACAAACCACACGTATTTAGTGCTGTCAGCAGAGACAAGCCAATAATTTGTTGCTTTTATCCAATCTGGTGAATTTATTGTTCCAGAAGATGTTAATCCTGTTATTTCATAAGCTTCTTCTACTGTCATTAATCTTCCCTCTCCACCTTTGGCTGTTCCATATGCTTTTGCTATATTTATTACATCTGTACTTACACTTGTTTCTACTCCATTTAAGTTATATGGATATGTTATTCCTTCTATACTACTCCAATAATTTGTACTTGAAAATGCTACTTTATTTGCACTATCACTTTGTAACATTGTTGTTGTATCTATGTTTTTTTCTGCTAATAGTGCATATTTATCTCCTTCTGTTGATATTATATAAAATTTTTCTCCTGTACTATATGTTACAATATCTCCTACATTTTTTGTTCCACTATTATCTGTATCAGTCCATGTCCATGTTATTGTTGTTGTTTTTTCTTTATCTAAATAGTTTTCTATATCTATTGTTTTATCTCCATAATATGTTACTGTACCTCCATTTACTGTATACCCTTGCTCTGTTAGTTTTTTTACTATTTCTGTTTTTAATGCATCGTTTGTTAATGCATCTGCATCTCCTGATACACTTTTTACTTTATTTTCTAGCACTGCTAATCTTATTATTTCTTCTGCATTTGATAATTGTGTTTTCTCTTTTGCTTGATTTGCCTTTCCAAATATTCCACTATCTCCCATTACCATACTTAATGTTACTCCTGCTAGTATTAATAACACTATTATGGTTATTACTAGTGCAACCAATGTAATACCCTTTTCGTTTTTTAATTTTTGTTTCATCCGCTTCTTCCTTTCCTCTTTTGATTTTTATAAAATTTTAAATAAAACTATAATCTCACTCCACACTGCAAATAGAGCGGTCTTTTATAATTTTATTTAAATTCCACAATTTAATTTTACCGATTTTTTATATATTGTCAATACAAAAAAATCGATATATATATATATATATATACTCTCGCAAGGATTTTAGTGTTTTATTACATTTGTATTACATTTTTGTTTTGGGCGGACTTAAGGCGTCTGCCCCTACAATTCTAAAAATATTTTTAATCTATTTTCAGATTATGATATATAATATAATTGATATAAATTTAAAAAAAAGATTAACAAAATCCAAATTATATGTTATAAATAAAATGTATAAAATCACAAAAGAAAAAGGAGGTGTTTACATGGAAACATATCTAAAAAAATATGGTACACATTCACTTGTAATATCACTAGCATTAATTGTTTTATCTGTATTTCTAATATTTAAACCAGTAGACTCAATAAATGTATTAATGATTATATTTGGTGTTATAGTTGCTATTGATGGACTAATACACTTTATTTCATACTTTGCAAGTCCAAAAGAATTAAGACCTTTTAGCTTTGAACTAGCACAAGGTATATTAGAAATTATTGCAGGTTTTGTATTTATAACACATCCAGGTTGGTTAATTGCAATATTGCCATTTATAATTGGTATATGGATAATATTAGAAAGCATTGTAAAATTTCAACTTTCAATAAATATGAAAGATATGCCAGAAAGCAACTGGATTATAATGTTAATATTATCTATTATAACAATAGCACTTGGAGCATTAATTATTGCTAATCCTACACAAACAGCTGCAGTTGCAGTTTCTTTATGTGGAGTTGGTTTATTAATTTCTGAATCTTTAAATGCTATTGAATGTGTGTATATAATGATGAAATTAAAATAAAATTTAAAGATGGGCTTTATTTCCCATCTTTTCTTATTAAATTAAATGTTGTAGGTGTCGGCGAACTTAGAGCGATCCACCACCTTTTACATTCACAACAAAATAGGCTGAATTTGTTCTCTATTTAAAGCATATTCTGTTGTTTTTATTATATATTTAGGATCAAAAACAGCTGAACGTGGCTTAGTAATTGGATTATCTTGTTTAAATGGTACAAAATAATAATTATTTCTATTTAATAATTTCCCAATATTTTCTGCATTTCCACTTAAAGCATTATTAGTAGAAACAGCAATTACCACAGGATTATTATTTCTTAAATGTGATTTTATTGCCATTAATGCAGGTGTATCTATTATGTCATTTGCAAGCTTTGCCATAGTATTTCCGGCTTGCTGGTGCAACAATCATAATATCTGTTAATTTCTTAGGTCCAATAGGCTCTGCATCTTGAATTGTATGAATTATTTTATTTCCAGTAATTTCTTCAATTTCATCTATAAAATCTTGTGCTTTTCCAAATTTAGTATCTAATTCATAAGCATTATAAGACATAATTGGAATAACACTTGCACCTTTTTCAACTAATTCTTTTATTTTAGGCATTACTTTACTAAATGTACAAAAAGAGCCAGTAAGTACAAATCCAATTTTGCAATTATTTATTTCCAAGTTTTATTCCCTCCTTTTTAATGTATTTATATATAATATGAAATTATGTAAATAAATGTCTGAATTAAAAAGAATTTCCTAAAAAATATTGAAAAAAGTTTTAACTTTGTATATAATCAAAAAAAAATGAAAAAGGAAGTAATCAAATATGATAAAAGATTATAAAGGTATATCTCTTGTTGCACTTGTAATAACAATAATTGTACTACTTATTTTAGCAGGAATAACAATTAGTTTTACTGTAGGAAGCAATGGAATATTAACAAAGGCTAAAAACGCAAAAGAACAAACAAATATTGCACAAGCAAAAGAAAGTGTAGAATTAATAATAGCAAATTTACAAGCTGATAAAGAAGGAAAAGCAAGTTTAAACGATTTAGAAAGTTACGCAACAACAAATTCTGATATTTCCTATTCCAGCACAAATAACGAACATAAAATAATATACAAAAACGAATATACCTTTTCAGTTGATGATAAGTTAAAAATAACTTATACTCCTGCCAACAATGATCCAACCACAATTACCAAAGTATCTACTCCTATGATTTTTGATACCTTTGATAGAAATGAATAATATTAGGACATAGATATCTATGTCCTAATAAATTTTTATTTTTTTATTAATCTTTCAGTTTCTTTTGCTATCATTAATTCCTCATTTGTTGGTATTACATATACTTTAACTTTTGAAGAATCTTTTGATACCAATTTTTCTTCACTTCTTATATTATTTTTTTCTGGATCTATTTCAACTCCCATAAATGTAAGCTGATTGCATATTCCTTCTCTTATTTTTATTTGGTTTTCTCCAACTCCGCCTGTAAACACTATTGCATCTACACCATTCATTGCAACTGCATATTTAGCTATAAAACTTGCAACAGCATATTTAAAAGATTTCATTGCAATATCTGCTCTTTCGTTTCCATTTACAGATTCTGCTTCTATTTCTCTAAAATCTGGTGCAAGTCCTGAAATTCCTTGAACTCCACTTTCTTTATTTAATTTGTTTTCTATCTCTTCAGGAGTTAGATTTTCTTTTTTCATTAAAAATGTAACAACAGATGGGTCTAAATCTCCACTTCTAGTAACCATTGGTATTCCCGCAAGAGGTGTTAATCCCATACTTGTGTCTACAGACTTACCTCCCTCAACAGCACATATACTTGAACCTTGTCCTAAGTGGCAAGTAACTATTTTCATATCTTTAATATCTTTATTTTCTATTTCTGCAAGTCTATTTGAAACATACATATGTGAAGTTCCATGGAATCCATATTTTCTTATTCCGTATTTTTCATAGTATTCATAATTTATAGGGTATAAATATCTTTCTTTAGGCATTGTTTGATGGAAAGCTGTGTCGAAAACACCTACCATTGGTTTACCTGGCATAACTTTTTTACAAGCTTCTATTCCTATTATTCCAGCAGGATTATGAAGCGGTGCTAAATCTATGCATTCTTTTAATACATTTACAACGTTATCATCTATTACAACAGATTCACTTATTTTTTCCCCTCCATGAACTAATCTATGTCCTATTGCATTTATTTCGTCTAAAGAATCTATAACTTTATATTCTGGATTAACAAGTTGTTTTAATGTAAAGTCTACTGCTTCTTCATGGTTCATAGCTGTATGTTCTATTACTATTTTTTGACCATTTACTTTATGAGTTATAAAAGCCTCTTTCTCCCCTATTCTTTCATATTTTCCTGAAGCCATAACTTCATCTGTTTCCATATTTATTAATTGATATTTTAAAGATGAACTCCCACAATTTAAAACTAAAATTTTCATTATATCTTCTCCTTTACAAATTATTATTATTTTTGTGCTTGTACAGCTGTAATTGCCACAACACCTTCTATATCTTTGCTATTGCACCCACGTGATAAATCATTTACAGGTTTTGCAATTCCTTGGCAAAGTGGTCCATAAGCTTCTGCTTTTGCAAATCTTTGTGTTAATTTATATCCTATATTTCCTGCATTTAAGTCAGGGAATATTAAAGTATTAGCCATTCCTTTTATATCACTTCCTGGTGCTTTCATATCTGCAATTTCTGGTATAATTGCTGCATCTAATTGCAATTCTCCATCAACTTGTAACTCTGGATAATTTTGTTTTACAAGTTCTGTGGCATTAATTACTTTTTCTGTAAGTTCAGATTTAGCACTTCCATATGTTGAATATGAAAGCATTGCAATTTTTGATTGTTTTCCTGTAAGTTGTTCAAAACTTTTGCTTGAAGAATGAGCAATTTCAGCTAATTCTTCTGAATTTGGATTTACATTTAAGCCACAATCGGAAAATACAAAAGTTCCATTTTCTCCATACTTGCAATTTGGAACAAGCATTAAGAAAAATGCAGAAACAAGCTTTGTATCTGGTGCTGTTTTTAAAATTTGAAGTGCAGGTCTTAAAGTATCTGCTGTTGAATGAATTGCACCAGATACCAGGCCATCTGCTTCATTTTCTTTAACCATCATCATTCCATAATAAACTGGATCTAATAAAAGTTCTTTTGCTTTTGAAATTGTCATTCCTTTTTTCTTTCTCAACTCAAAAAAATCATTTACATACTTATCATAATTATCGGATTTTGCAGGATTTACAATTTTTACACCAGTAATATTAATATTACTTTCATGTGCAATATTTAGTATTGTATCTTTTTCTCCAACTAATATAACATTTGCAAATTGCTCTTTAAGTATATTTTCAGTTGCCTGCAAAACTCTTATATCTGTTGCTTCTGGAAGTACAATAGTTTTTAAATCATTCTTTGCTCTTTGTTTTATCTCATCTATAAAAGACATATTTTCCTCCTTCTCTATTTAACCTTTTATATTATATATTTAATTATAAGATTATACAAGATTAAATCTATTATTATTTAAAAAAAGTACAATAAATAATTTTATTGTACTTTTTCGTATTCTATTTTATTCTAATATCTTCTTGTTCTTTTTCTATTTCTTCTACAGATTTTATTATTGAACTAACAATATTTTTGGACATTGATTTTTTTATTTCAGTCGGTGAATTTTTATATTTATCCAATATTATAGCATTTTCAGCTAAATTAGCTCTATTGGGAGTTTTATTTTCCGTGTCAAGTTCTAATCCTATTGGTCTTGCACACAAAATACCTCTCCTAACTGCTCCTTGTATATCACTAAATTCTTTTTGATATGCTTTACTTTTTAAATATGAAATATATTCTTTTCCAGATGAATGTAATAAGTGTATGGCATTTTTGTATAATTTATGTCCTGCATAATTTATTGGTGTCAATATATCAACATCGTTAATTTCAAATCTTTCAATATCTTTCTTTTCTCCAACAGAAACTCTATAATAATTTCTCCAATTATATTGTATTGCTCCTACTGCAATATCTTTAATTCCAGAATTTTGCAACATTTGTTTTGTTTCTTTTAAAGTTAAACCTGTTCCAACATTATCATCTAATAATAAAACTTTTTTTCCTTCTTCAAATAATCTTTGATTTGAGACTAGTTTTTTAACATCAACATCTTCTAAATTACATGTATCTTCTATATATTTACTTTTTAATATAGTTGTAAAATTATAATCATACATAGCATTTAACATAGGTCCTATATATACTCCACCATATCCAGGTGTTACTATTTCTATTTGTTCCGGTTTTTGTACACTTCCTAATGCTTTTGCAAATATATATAGCAAAGCCTTGTTATCCATTTCGATTGCTCTTTGTTCTGAATTCTCATGCCCACCTGGTAATCTTTTTGTTGGGTCAACTTTTATAAGATTTTTTCCTTCTAATATTGATAATATATTCTTCATATCTTCAACTAAACATTGTCTTGCTTCTTCTATTTGTATTTCGTATTTTTGAACTTCTTTGTTATATATTTTCGCCTTTATATATTCTTCGAATTTTTTGAAATAAACTTTACCAGAACAATTTAACATATTTTCTAATATAACAAAATTTTTCTTTGAACATTCTCTTGTAAGTAAATCTCTCAGTTCTTCTCTACAAACTGCTAATTCAGACATTGTTTTTACATTATAATATTCTTTTGAACGTGAAAGGTATCTGTCTATTTTTCCATCATCATTTTCAAGTGGTGTAACATATTTTTCAATTCCTTGTATATCTTTTAATTTAATTAATCCAATTATATCAAAATCCTTTAACTTTAATTTTTCTACCATATTATTTACTCTCTTTCTTTAGGAATTCTTTCAAACAGTTTAACTCCATTTCAAACTCGTACCTTGTAAATGTTGTATCACACTTTTCTTTTGCTCCCATTGTATGAATAATTTCCTTCGTACAATTTTCCAATATATTTCTATATAATGGATTTTGAATTGCAGATATATATAGTTCATCCACTAAATCATCATACTCTGTATCAAATCTATTAATTTCTTTTCCTTGCCAGTATAAAATCCCACTTTTTTTCCAATCATATTCGCTACACGCTTGCACATAATTTGAATCTAATCCTTTATATGAAAATACACAATCTTGTAGTTTTGGATCTTTAAATTTTATTCCCTGAAAAAATGTTTCTATACATTGCATTTTTTTTCCTTTAAATGTGAATTCGTAAGGGAATAAATTTGATAAAGCTTTTGCATATGGTCCTGAATGTTTGTATCCAACATTTATCCAATTTTCAGTTTCTCCCTTTTCTTTTCCTTCTTCATCAATTAAAGGCTCTCCTTTGTACATTTTAACTCCATCAATTTCTTCTACCTCAGTTAAATTATATTTAAATTCTTTTTTAAATTTTTTAAACTCATCTAATTCCCTTTGTATATTATTCATAATATCATTCCCCTTCATAATATATTTATAATAAATTTCAAAACAAGAGTTGTACTAATATCTGCAACTCTTGTTTTTCTTTTACCACATTTTATTACTTTCTAAACCAGATATAGCCATCAAAGTAGCCTCTTCAATAAAATGTTCCCTTTTTCTCATTCCATTTGTTAGAATTCTCATTCCTCCTTTTCCATTAAAATTTTTATCCAAAACTTTTGCCAGCCCTTGTTCCTGAATTTCTTGAATATTTTTCTCTGGAATAGGATATCCTTGGCTTATTCCCGTACTTCTGTTGCCTTCTTTGTCTTCAATAATAACAATATGTACATTAAACCAATTATTATATAACTTAATGATTCCTCCTTCACAAGAAATGAGATAATCATATTCAGTAGATTTTATCAATTGCTTTAAGCTACTAATACGATTTTCGGCACCCTTAATTACTTGCTCATCAAGAGGTTGTTCAGGCACTCCTGAGTCTGACCGAAATCCTTCAAACAAAATTTTTTCATCTAAAAATTTTTCCATTGTTTTTACTATTGTTTGAATTTTGTGTTGATTTTCTGTTGCAATTTTTACTTTTCTCATAAGACTCTCCTTTGCACTTGTAAGTTTTTAACTGTTACATAGCATATATTATATTATACTTTACATAAAATGTCAACCAAGGTATTTTTAGTTTTTACTGTTTAATAACATTTTAAATGCTTGTAGTCCTATTATTATTACTCCTCCTATTATAAAGAATAATATGTTAAATGTATTAAAACTCATTGCTGCTTGTGGTACTTCAAGGGTTGTTGGTCCCATTACTATAGAAAATAATGAACCTATCATCATTCCTATTATTACATATATTGTTTGTGGTCTGAAGTTTTCTAAAGCCTTTCTAATTAATCCTACAAATAATACTATTCCTGTTATAACTCCTAATCCAAATACGCATAGTATTGGAAAGTATGAAAAGTTCATATGTAAAAATTCTTTTACTGCAGACATAATTGGAACATAAAGTCCAAATATAAGTAATAATGTTGAACCAGAGATTCCTGGTAAAACCATTGCAGAAATTGCTATCATTGCTGCAAAAAACACATATGCTATAAGTCCAATACTTAAATTATCTACATGTACACTTACTCCTTGGCCACTTGCAGGATTTAAAAGTGTAATTGCAACTACAAATGCTATTCCTATTAACGCAAATAGGACGTTTAAGTAATTTTTCTTTAAAGCTTCTCTTTCTTCATAAATTACTATTGGAATTGCAAATATTATAAATCCAATAAATAAAGAACTTATATTGTATATTTGTTCGTTAAATATGCTTCCTAAAACTAATGCTGCTATTATAAATCCACAAGCCCATCCTATACCAAGTTTTATAAGAAATAATAATGCAGATTTTTTTTCTTTCATTTTTCCTCTGAATAAACCATCTAACGAACCTATAAATTTATCATAAAATCCTAATATAAATGCAACTGTTCCTCCAGATACCCCTGGAACACTATCTGCTAGTGCCATACAGAAACCATTTATAAAATTTAAAATCCATTCTTTTAGATTTTTAATCATCTCTTCTTCCTCCAAAAATTAATATTAATCTTAAAATTTGCAACATTGCAGTTGCGGCTCCTGCTACATAAGTTAGTGCAGCAGATACAAGCATTTTTTTACCATATTTTAATTCATTATTATCTAAAATTTCTAATTCTTCTACTTGATTTAATGCTCTTTTTGAGGCATCAAACTCTACTGGCAATGTAACAAGTTGAAATAGTAAAATTATTGCCTCTAATGCTATTCCTATCCAAATTAAGTCTAATAATGAAAATATTACACCAATTAAAATTGAAATATAACCTGCATAATTTGCAATATTTACAAGTGGAACCATAGATTTACGAATTTTTAGAAATGTGTAGCCTGTTTTATCTTGAATTGCATGACCACATTCATGTGCAGCAACACTTATTGCAGCTATTGTTGTTTTATCGTATATGCTATCTGATAAGTTTACTGTTTTATTTCTTGGGTCATAATGGTCTGTTAGACTACCTGAAACTTGTAATATTTTTACATCTTCTAGTCCATTTGCATTTAATATTTCTCTTGCAGCCTGCATACCTGTGATATTTCTCTCATTATTCATTTTAGATGTTTTTTTGAAACAATGATTAATATACCATTGAGCTCCTAAAGTTATAATTAAAGTAATAAAAAATATGCCATAATTTACGAAATAATAATCCATTATTTTCTCCTCTCTTAAATTTTATCAACATGTATGTTATAACATTAAATTAATTATTATTCAATAAAAAAGCTATATTTCTTTCTTTAATTTTGCAACAAAAAATCCTTCCATATCTTTTGATGGTAATATTTTTATTGACTTATTTATTTCTTTGTTTAGTCCCTCATTACTTCCCTGTATACTATCTTTAATGTTTAAATTTATGTCTAAAATTTTTACCTTATAATTATTTAAAATCCAATCTAATATAAATTCATTTTCATTTTTATTTATTGTACAAGTTGAATAAACTATTGTTCCTCCTGGTTTTACTGCCTTGTAAGCACTGTCAAATAGCTTTCTTTGTAATTTAGTTAATTGGTTAACTGTTTTTAATGACCAATCTCTATATGTTGCACTTGAATATGCTAGGAATCTACCTTCGCCACTACAAGGTGTATCTAATAAAACTTTATCAAAAGAATTTTCATGAGTATCTCCTAATTTTTCTCCTCTAGAATTTATTACTTCTACTATTGTTGCCCCTTGAACTTCAACATTATGTTTTAATCGTTCACATCTTATTTTATCTAATTCATTTGCTAATATATATCCCTCATTATTCATAAGTCCAGCTAATTGTGTTGTTTTACTTCCCGGAGCTGCAGTTAAATCTAGAATTCTTTCCCCTGCTTTAGGATTTAAAACTATTGGTGGAACCATGCTTGATAGGCTTTGTAAATATATATATCCTTTTTCGTATATATCTAATTTTTGAATTGCCTTTTCGTTTGCATTTTTTATTATTAATGCATCTTGATACCATGGTACTCTCTCAAATTTTATATTCTTTTCTTTAAAATACTTCATTAAATCTTGAATATTATATTTTATTGTATTTACTCTTAAGCTCGTGTATCTTGTATTATTCATACCAATTAATATTTTATCTACCATAAGAGGGGAATAATTTTCATATAATTCATTTATAAAATCTTGTGGCAATCTATTTTTTGCTTCAGTAATTGATAGCATTCTCATTCTCCTTTTTTATTAAATTTGTTATTTCATAAACAATCCAAAATGGTAATGTTGCTTGTCCTAATATCATAACAGGTGTAAACAACTTGCCGCAAACAACATATATAACATTAACAAAAGTATTTGGAAAGTTTTGAGATATAAACATTAAATTACTACCAAATATATTGTTTATAATTAATGCTACTATACTTATTATTAATATTAAAACAAAATAATAAATTGCATCTCTTTTCTCTAATTCTATATATTTTGTTTTTAAAACTAATAATGATAAATACACCATACAGCCATGATATAAAAAACTTTGTAGACTTATATAGTGGAATATTGGATATGTTGGAAGTGATGTTGTTGGAAAAAGTAAAAATATGCCTCCTCCAACAAAAGCTCCTGTTGCTAAAAAATCGTCTCCCATTCTTTTTGCTTTTCCTTTTCCAAAAGAACTTAAAAGTCCTGCATATAATAAAATACTGCAATAATATAAAGGAATATATGTATTTACATTGTGAGCATTTCCTATTTTTAGATTAAAAACAATTTTTATAATTTCCATAATCCAGCAAAAAATAGTTATACCCATTATAATTTTTCTTATATTTTCTTTTTTGTTTGTTTTTGTTAATTTTAGTGCAACTATAATTATCAATATTGTTACAGCCAATAAAATTATGTGTTGTAAACTAAACAAACCACATGGCTTATAT